>CAYZZN010000055.1:0-4671 GCA_964483165.1 uncultured Candidatus Saccharibacteria bacterium | reverse complement strand
ACATCAATTTTACCCATGGTCATCATGGCGTCAAAAGCACGTTTTGATTCGTCGCCACCGGCTATAAAAGCTTCGATCAGGGTGCGCGGTGTTATCTGCCACGAGAGTCCCCAACGATCCTTGCACCAGCCACATTCGCTTTCCTTACCTCCATTTTGCACGATTGCGTTCCAGTACCGATCCGTTTCGGCCTGGTCCTCGGTGGTTATCTGAAATGAAAATGCTTCACTTTGCTTAAAGACGGGGCCACCATTCAAGCCCATACAAGGGATTCCGCAAACAGTGAATTCCACTGTTAACACATCACCTTTCTTGCCACCAGGGAAGTCAGATGGCGCATGGTATACGGCACCTACTGTGCTATCGGGAAACGTGGCGGCATAAAAGGTCGCCGCGGCGAACGCATCCTTTTCGAACCACAGACAAATTGTATTTTTTGGTATTGATTTCATATACAGGTATTTTAACACGTCCTAGGGCGGCTACAAAAAGTGGTATACTTTTACTATGTATTTCAAATCAAAAAAGATTTCACTGCTCATTCTGGCTGTAACAGCTCTCGCGTGTTCAAGGATACTGTTTTCATTGTTCAATGATCCCGAGGGTCCGAATTTACTCATAGTTGTAGTAATGGCACTGATCCTATATTTCGTATCCTTGACGGCGTATTTATTCAAATCATCGATCACTGGTCTCAGGAGGCTTTTGCTGGCGATTGCCATTCAGATAATAGTAGTCATTGCTTTCTATTGTTTGAACTTCATTATTTAGGCAAGCTTATAAGTGGTAGTGATATAATGGCGCATATCTCCAAATAGTTTCGAAACTATGCAATAATGGGGCATATGAAGAATGCCCTCGTCGCCGCGCGCAACTACGCCTTCCATACTCTGTATGCAGGGGTGTTGAAGCCGATATTTTTTAGATTTGATCCCGAATATGTCCACGATCACATGGTCGGGGTAGGGAGAGTGTTGGGAGGATGGGCGCTCTTTCGTGGCATGACGCGTCTCACATTTGGATATTCTGATCCGCGCCTCGAGCAGTCCATCCTGGGGATGATGTGCGAGAATCCTGTAGGCCTTGCGGCCGGATTCGACAAAAACGCGGAACTCACGGATATACTACCGAGCGTTGGTTTCGGTCTGATCGAAGTTGGATCCGTAACCGGGTACCCATGTCCGGGCAATCCCAAACCGAGATTGTGGAGGCTCCCTCGATCGCGAGGTCTTCTGGTATATTATGGTCTCAAGAATGACGGCTGTGAAGCGATCTCGGATCGATTGGCGAAAAAACAAGCAGCGAAGAAATTCGATGCCATCATCGGCACGAGCGTAGCGATGACAAATCGCGCGGAGAATACCGATATCGATACGGCGGTCCAGGATTATGCCAAAGCCTTCACAGCTTTTGCGACGATTGGTGATTATTTCACCCTCAACATAAGCTGTCCCAACACGAGTGGCGGTCAACCTTTTGTACAACCCGACGCCCTCGAACGTTTGCTCGTGGCCATCGACCCTATTTCCACCCACAAGCCTGTATTCATCAAACTGTCCGCGGATATGTCCGTCCCGGAAGTGGACGCGCTTCTCGATGTGATCCGGAAGCATCGGGTGCAGGGGATCGTCTGCGTGAATCTCACCAAGAAACGCGACAATCCGAAAATTATCGATGAGAATATTTCTGCCAATGGCGCGGTCAGTGGCAAGCCGGTGCAGGATTCCTCGGACAACCTGCTTGCCCATATATATAAGAAGGAAGGAAAGCGATATGTGCTCATCGGCGTCGGCGGCATATTCTCGGCCGAGGATGCGTATAAAAAGATCCGATTGGGAGCTTCGGCGGTGCAATTGATCACCGGCATGATCTTCGAGGGGCCACAGATGGCGAGTGAGATCAATAGGGGATTGGTCAGATTGCTCAACAAAGACGGATTCAAGAATATTTCCGAGGCGATCGGAGCGGACATACGGTGAGACGGAGGTCGTTTCTCATGGTCTGATGCGGCGGATCTCCTTCGACATCTCCTTATCCCCAATTTCTAGATTGCGAAACAATGAAACTAGAATGATAATGAGGTCATCTTATTATCAATTATTTTTTATGCACATGCCCACAGTTCCATTCACCACTATTATCAAACGTGACGGTTCGGAAGTTCCTTTTCAGCAGGAAAAGATAACACTGGCGATCACGCATGCGGGCAACGCGACGCACGAATTTGGCGAGGAGGAAGCACGCACGCTGTCGGATGATGTCGTCGCTCTGGCTCTGAAGAAATGTGATGCCGCAACTCTGCGTGTCGAGGATATTCAAGACATCGTTGAGCAGGTGCTCATGCGTTCGCGCTTCAAGAAGACCGCCAAGGCGTATATTCTATATCGCGCGCAACACGCGGAGATGCGCGCCTTCGCGACCGCCGCCAATCTGGGGCTGATCGACAGTTATCTCGATAAGCTCGACTGGCAGGTGAAGGAAAACAGCAACATGGGCTACTCGCTTCAGGGGTTGAACAACTATATTTTTTCAGAAGTTAGCAAGACCTACTGGTTGAACAAAATATATCCCCGCGAGATTCGTGAAGCCTATGAGCAGGGAGACATGCACGTGCATGATCTAGGGACGCTTTCGATATATTGCGTCGGGTGGGATCTGATGGATCTGATGCTCGAAGGGTTTCGCGGGGTTGCCGACAAGATTGAGTCCGCGCCCGCGAAACATTTTCGCACCATTCTGGGGCAGATGGTCAATTTCATGTATACCTTGCAGGGCGAAGCGGCGGGAGCGATCGCGTTCTCGAACTTCGACACTTTGCTCGCGCCATTCATCCGGTATGACGGATTGTCGCAGGCCGAAGTTAAGCAATCTTTGCAGGAATTCGTCTTCAACATGAATGTGCCGACCCGCGTCGGGTTCCAGACACCGTTCTCCAATATCACGCTCGACCTTACACCGTCGCCCAATTTCAAGAACCAATCCGTCATTATCGGCGGCAAGCCCCGTGCGGAGAAATATGGAGAGTTCCAGAGGGAAATGGACATGCTCAACACCGCTTTTTTCGAAGTGATGGCCGCGGGCGATGCGGCGGGACGCGTCTTCACTTTCCCTATCCCCACCGTCAATGTCACCAAGGATTTTGACTGGGAGAATCCCAATCTCAAAGGGTTGTGGGATATCACTGCGAAATATGGCGTGCCCTATTTTAGCAATTTCGTGAATTCGGACATGAAGCCCGAGGATACGCGTTCGATGTGTTGCCGTCTGAGACTGGATCTTGAGGAGCTCGATCGCCGCGGGGGAGGACTCTTCGGCGCCAACGCCCTCACCGGGTCGGTGGGCGTGGTGACCATCAACATGCCTCGTCTGGGATATATCGCGCGTACGACGGGGCAGGACTTCCAGACCCTGCTTGCCGAGAAAATGGACATCGCCCGCGAGAGTTTGGAGATCAAGCGTAAGATACTCGAACGGTTCACCGATGCCAACCTGTATCCGTATACCAAGTTCTATCTCCGTAAGATCAAGGAAGCGTACAACGAATATTGGAAGAATCATTTTTCGACGATCGGACTGGTGGGACTCAATGAGGCGGCGGTCAACTATATTGGCAAGGACATCGGGACTGAAGAAGGACAGAAGTTTGCCGCAGAGACACTCGATTTCATGAGAAAGAGATTGATCCAGTATCAGAAGGAGACGGGCAATCTCTACAATCTGGAAGCAACTCCCGCGGAAGGAACGGCATACCGTTTGGCACTCAAAGATAAAAAAATGTTTCCGGATATCATCGTCGCCAATGAGGCTGAAGTCCGGAAAGGCGCTCAGCCGTTCTACACCAATTCGTCGCACCTACCGGTCAATTATAGCGACGACATCGTAGAGACGTTGGATATCCAAGACAACTTGCAGACAAAATATACGGGCGGCACCGTCATCCATATTTTCTTGGGAGAACGGATCGCTGATCCCGCCTCCGTGCCGTCATTGGTACGTAAGATCTGCCAGAATTATCGCTTGCCGTATTTCACGCTGACGCCCACATTCAGCGTATGCAGTTCCCATGGATATATCGCCGGCGAGAAGCACACCTGTCCTACGTGCAATGTTGAATGCGAAGTATATTCGCGCGTCGTGGGATACCTGCGTCCTGTCAGCCAGTGGAATACGGGAAAGCAGGCGGAATACTCGTTGCGTGAAATGTATCAACCACAACTGGAAACAAAGGTCGATACTGTGGTCGCGGTTCATTCCTGAACGGAGCGCCCATGATCTTTGGCGGAATGGAAAAATGCACGTTGATAGACTATCCCGGCAAAGTCGCGTGCATGGTGTATACGATCGGGTGCAACTTCCGCTGTCCCTACTGCCACAATCCGGAATTGGTAGATGAGACGGTCGAAACACACATCACTGAAAAGGAGGTCCTGGATTTCCTAAAAGGGCGCACGGAGATGCTCGATGGTTTGGTCATCACGGGCGGCGAGCCGACCATGCATGATGATCTGCTCCGCTTCATGAAGAAGGTCAAGGCTCTCGGATTCCTGGTAAAACTCGATTCCAATGGCACGCGTCCGACGATGATCAAGGAGGCCATCGCAATTAAGTTGGTCTATTTTGTCGCCTTGTATATCAAGTCACCCATGTCCATATAAAGCCTGACGGTGGCGA
>CAYZZN010000054.1:0-4685 GCA_964483165.1 uncultured Candidatus Saccharibacteria bacterium | reverse complement strand
TATCCATTCAAGATTGCTCTCTTCGATCCGAAGGAACAGAAGATGGCGTTGGGATATACGGGTACGAAATAGTCTCCATCTCATCAATTAAAAAACCGCTCATCTCGAGTGGTTTTTTAATTCTACCCCGCATTATAGACGCTCATCGCCTTCTCCCTACTCTCGCGAATCAATACTTCAACAGCTTCGACAACTTTCTTGGCAACTTTCTTGAGTTCTTTCATCTCATCATCTTTGTATGGTCCCAGAATGAACTTCTCGATCTTCTCATCGCCATGGGGAGTTTTTGCGTTCCCTTTTGCATTTTCCGGAGCAACACCGATGCGGATGCGGACGAAAGCTTCCGTCTTCACAGCTTTGATGATGGACTCAACACCATTATGTCCTCCTGAACTTCTGTTATACGAGATACGAATGCGACCCAGCGGCAAATTGAAATCATCATAGATCACGACGAGTTTTTGCGCGGCCTTCACGCTCTTCACCAATTGAGCGATAGATTTGCCTGAATTGTTCATGAATGTTTCCGGTGCGACAAATGTTACTTTTTCCTTGCCAATCTTCCCTGTCGCAACCAGACCGTTCACTTTTTTGTTGTATTCAAAATCTTCCGTGGCGTATTCGGCGCGAATAGCTTCAAGGACGATACGTCCTGTGTTATGACGTGTATTCACGTATTCGTCTCCGGGATTTCCGAGTCCTGCGATAATGTAAGGCATGGGAGTAGTTTACCGTGCGACATGTAAAATGCAACTCACCGATAACACGTGTGACGATGTTGACTTGATTTTGGAAATAAGCAGTTGTAGGATGCCAGTAGCTTCAAACAACCAGTACACAAGGAAAAATATGACGCCGTATGTAGAACTTCAAGAAGTACTTTTTAGTACGTTTTGCCAGATCAAAGAAAAATATCCTGCCGATCTGAGCAAGCTTGCCAAGATATGTGACCCCAAGAAAGTCCTGTCCACACTTCCTCCGCGCGGCCGCCTGATTCTCGAGAAATACGTTGTATTGGGTCCAGAAAAATGGGTGTGGGAATCCTGTGTGGAAATCATCCGTGAAATGATCGTCGTCCACGGCTCGGAGGTCTCTATCCGCAACATCCGGGGCATGCCTCTTCAACGATATGGCAGGACCTTAACCCTTGAGGAATACGCCACAGGTAATGGCGACAACTATCTCCGCACAGCGCAGTTGGCTCAGCCGTCAGCCCTGAGGAAAGGCGACATCTTGGCAACGGGCTGTGAGGTCCTCTCCGAACCTCGCGAGGGTGGCAATGGTAGTGTCCTGATCCATATTACCGGCGGATTCAACGGGGCATGGATAGACGTAGCGAGCCGGATACCTATCGCCCTATCAACACCGAGCAGGAGGGTGCCGCGAAAACCAAAAAAATAAACCTCGGCTCTTTCATGAAACCCGCGTACAACGGGTTTCTTTTTTATTCCATCCAAAAAAACAAGACAGCACACCAAAAACCCTTGTGTCAAATACCCTTTGGTAGTAGAATGGAGACACCATGCAGCCACAAGATCCTACTCCTGCACGCGCTCGTGAACAACAAAAGACTCTGTGGCACTCTGTCCGTGAATGGATCCAGGTTATCATCATTGCTCTCATCGTCGCCCTTCCTGTCCGCTTCTTCATCGCCGAACCATTCATCGTCAACGGCGCCTCCATGGATCCCACCTTCTCCACCGGTCAATTCCTCATCGTCGACCGCCTCAGCTACCGCCTTGGTGAACCCAAGCGCGGTGATGTTGTCGTATTCGAATATCCCAACAACCCCAGCGTCTACTACATCAAGCGTATCATCGGACTTCCCAACGAAGTTGTGAATATCAAGAACGGTAAAGTGTCCATTGTGAACGATAAAAACCCCGACGGTATCCAATTGAACGAACCGTATATTGACGCATCACACGTCTCAGTCGACACTCTCAATGAGGCGCTCGGCCCCACCGAATATTTCGTCATGGGCGACAATCGCTCTCAGAGTTCAGACTCGCGCGTCTGGGGACCACTCGATAGGAGCTTCATCGTCGGACGCCCCATCGTCAGATTGTTGCCCGTGACCGAAGCCAATGTGTTTCCGGGAGAGTACCAACAAGTCAATAACTAACCGTCATGACAACCACATCCAAGCCCGCCCGTGATTCAAAATTTGTTTCGCACGAACACCTCGACAAGATCGGTGAGGTTGCCGTCTACTACGGATTCACGCCCATGAAGAGTCCAACCATCACCAAGGCCGACCTCGACGCAGCCAAAGACGTGCTCGAAGGAGACTCCATCGACGATGAAACCGAACGTCACGGCAAACTTCCCCTCCACGTCGAAGAGAAGATTGCGCTCATTCGCACCTACCAGGAATTGGACCTCCAATCCCAATCTCAACCAGTGATGATCTATTTCAAGGACGCCTGCCGCGGATCCCTCAAGAAAGCAGGATATCATCGCTATGCTGATCTCGAGATCGTCGGTACCTCGGGCGCCATAGCCGAGGCTACTCTCATCCAGACCACACGTGTCATGCTTGCCGAGGAAGGGTTCACCAACACCGCAGTCGAGATCAACTCCATCGGCGACCGCGACTCCATCGCCCGCTTTACCCGCGAACTCACCGCCTACTACCGCAAGAGTATTAACGAGATGACGCCCGAATGCCGCCAGATCATGAAGCGTGACGTCTTCGAACTCCTGTCATCTCACGCTCCCGGCGCCAAAGAACTCAATGACAAGGCTCCCCGCTCCATGGATTTCCTGTCTGAGATCAGCAAGCGACATCTCGAAGAAGTACTCGAATATCTCGAAGCGCTCAATATTCCCTACACGATCAACAACAACCTCATCGGAAACCGCAAATACTGCACCGAGACAATTTTCACGGTCATCAATACCGACCTTGCTGACAAGAAAACCAAACAGCGCATTCTGGCCATCGGTGTTCGCTACAACGGTCTCGCCAAACGTCTTGGTCAGAAGCGCGATGTCCAAGGTGTCGGCATGTCGCTCCTCATTCAAGAAAATGGTCATGGTCTACGCAAAACAGTCACCAAGGTCAAACGTCCGGTGGCCTCATTCATCCAGCTCAGCCTGGAATCCAAGCTTATCTCGCTTGAGATCATCGAGAGTCTCCGCCAAGTCAAAGTGCCTCTGTACCTCTCACTTGCCAAGGATCGTCTCGGCGCGCAAGTCTCCAATGTCGAGAAATATCACACGCCATACCTCATCGTTATCGGCAAGAAGGAGGCCGTCGAACGCACCGCCATCGTCCGCCGCACTGATACGCACGCCCAGGAGATTGTCACGCTTGCCGATCTACCAAAGTATATGAAGAAAATGGCGGATAAATAGATACCTTTTAACTTTTTATTTCATGCTTCACAAAACCATCAAAGAAGGCATCACCGATGCATTGCGCGCCAAGGATACGCTTCGCCTCGAAGTACTCCGTGGATTGAACGCACTCGCCCAGAATGAGATATTGTCCGGCAACGCGACCGGTGCTACAACGGAATTTTTATCTGACGACAAGATGCTCGCCCTCGTGAAGCGTAGTGCAAAACAGCGCAAGGACTCCATCGAACAATTCGAGAAAGGCGGTCGTACTGATCTGGCCGAGAAGGAGAAAGCTGAACTGGTCATCCTGAATTCATTCTTGCCTACACTCATGCCGCGAGCAGAGATCAAACTGATTGCACACCAGCGGATAGAGGCACTCAAGTCCGCGGGTACATTCGACCCCAAAGCCGGGGGCAAGATCACCGGCATGATCATGAAGGAGTTGGCGGGCAAGGCTGATGGGGCTGACGTGAAGGCGGTGGTGGAGGAATTGATGAATCAGTAGACATCGTAACAATCTGTGGACAGGACGAAAATGTCCCTAGAAATAGGGCTATTTTCATACCTAAAAAAGCTTGACTTTTGGCTATTAAATGTGCTATAATAGTACCAGTCAGCACACTTTCAAAACCACATGAACGCACCGCAACCGCTCGCACTGAGCGCAGGTCAGGAGCTGTTTGATCAGCTTCGAAAAAAAGCAGGGCTCCCCCGTTCCCCGGATGTTTCGCAAGAACCTTCCACGACCGGATCGCCCCGATCGGATAGACGCAAAGCAGGAGATGACAGTCGTCTCCGTTGCCGTACGTCTGACAGACAAGACGGCTACGCGTTTTAACCAACCAATCACCCCGTGCGCCGCTTCAAAACCGGCGCACAATTCATAGAAAGGAACGCCATGTCGAACACAGTCAAAGGTTTTCCATTCTATGAACTTGAATGGAAAGACGGCGAACTGTTCCCGGGTACCTGGACACGTGATGACAACTGTCACGGTCTGCCCGGACAGAAGTATCAGGAACCGTTCATGGTTCGTCTGCTCAACAAGCTGGATCGTGATGCGGATCGTCGTGAAGCTGCCCAACAGGTTCTCGAATTTGCACCTGATACCCTCGCGCTCACTGAGCGCAATCAGATGCAACTCGAAGCCGCCGTCGAAAAGAGAGCTCATGAACGCCACGGGCCACGCATTGAATGGTCCGAGGATGTCCCCGATGCACCATTCCGGGAATTCCCACCGCGAGAACAGGTGTACCGGCCCAAAGCATGGGAGCCGCGACACCACACTCCTGGAAGAGTGAAGTGCGAGAGTTAACACACGCCGACATCAGAGGATG
>CAYZZN010000053.1:0-4702 GCA_964483165.1 uncultured Candidatus Saccharibacteria bacterium | reverse complement strand
GGAGGAAAAAAGAAAGATAAAGGTGACAAATGAGCGCAACACCGAAACAAAAAAAGAAAAGCAAGTTCTGGCCCATAATGGGCATAACAGCAACACTCATCGTTACCGCGCTCTGCTTCCTCTGGCGTCATGCGCCGGACAAGAAGACGCTGGAGGCGAACCGGCGAGGGACGATGGTGGTTCGGGAAGCTGACACAGGGGTGATCGTCATCACGACGAAGTACCCCGGCATCCCGCTCCACACGGATCCTGATCAACGGATGACGGCGGCACCGATCATGAAGAAGATGTTCGCTTGGGAGAAGGCCATCAATGGCATTCCCGTCAAGCGCTTCATTCCCGGCAAAGATCCGATCGACTTGGTTGACACCAATACGATCGGGGTCGCTCGCACCATAGCCTACCGTATCGTGGAAGGCCAAGGGTATGACAAGGCCGAGTTGGCCTATGTCAAACATCGCGAAAGATCACCTCCTTCGGGATGGTTTGACGCCGCACTCAACACGCGACGTTAACAAAAAGCAACAGTGGCCCGCGAGCAATCGCGGGCCACTATTTTTTTATCTGGTTTAGCCGAAAAATATGTTACCTCCCCAATTCCGTGACCGTATTGGCAACAAGATAGATGATACCCCACGCTGAGAGCATGATGAACATGCCGACGATACCGCCGAGCATGCTCATTTTGCCTTTCTTCTGCCCCTCTTCGCCACCCCAGACAACCTGGAAAACACCGTAGGCGAATACGACTATCGCAACCGCGAAAAGCAACATGACGAGCGGGCTTACTATATTGGATATGATAGGGTCGATAACTTTACCGAACGCTGCCCCGTCAATTTTTGCGAAAGCTTGAGGCACGAGATATGACATACTGATAAGGACTAGTTGCCGCGAGTGTTCACGTTCGAAGTTGGAGGAATCTGTGGGAACTGCTGGGTCGGAGGAGTGATCTCGGTACGGAAGCTGTTGGTAAGGATTGCTACAAGTCCCCAGATCGAGAGGATAACGAAAAGACCTACGATACCGTAGAGGATACCGAGACCGATCTCCTTGCGCTTTGCCGGATCATTGGCGGACATGATGTAACGGATAACGTTGAATATGATGTATACGACCGCAAAAGCGATGAGAATCTGTATAACTACGTTACCGATAGATGTGAGCGTGCCGGTGAGAGAGTTGACGTCACGGATGGTCGACTGGGCAAAAGCGGCCAACGGCGCGAATGCGAGTACTCCTGCAATAATTTTCTTCATAGTAATGATGGTTTATGACTTTTATTAGTAAGGACTATTATACCTTGGAAACGGCTATGTAAAAACAACTACTGTGGATTACCAGTTATCGTATACATCAGGATTAACATTCTCAGCTGGACCTTGCGAGCTCTGATCGAAGCGCGGTACCCCTCCTGATGACGAACCGCCGCCAGGGAAAATATTCATGAACGACTCCCATCCCGCAGGACGATTGGTGTCATTTTTGAGGCCAAAGGTGTTCTGGAGGATATTGACGATACCCCAGAATGAAAGGATCACGAAGAATCCGATAACGCTGTACATCACGTACTTTCCTCCATCCACCCTGTTGGCATCAGCCTTGATGAAATACTTGATGACATAAAAGACGAACATAACGATCGCCACACCCATCATCAAGAAAAGAATTTGGTTGGCATAACCGATGACTTTGGTTATGAGCGTACCCAAGTTATCCTTGGTCTGCGCCAAAGCGATCACCGGCATAAGGAACGAGAGGGCTGTAATAAATGAAGTTTTTTTGATCATGATAATAAAATAATAATTAATTGCCGTTGACGGCTTTTTTGACGCTTTGGATGGTGCGCTCATCGACGGTGCCGGTAGATGAGAGTGTGTTGATGACAATCTGAATGATGAGGCGTGCGCCGATGACCACTGCCACACCAACAACAATCCACATCAACCAATCCTTGAGCTTGTTCATCTCCGTCGGGTCACCACGTGCCCAGATGAACCTGAAGCCCACCCAGATGATGGCGAGGACAGCGACAAGGATGGCTAGATAGCTGAAGATCTCGATGAAGTTCTGGACGAGGCCTCCGACTGAGTCGACCTTGAGGGGATTTTTGAGAGAGAACGAGCCATCATTTGGCTGGCGCACAGTCGTGGCAGAACCGTCAGGCTGGCGTACAGTAGAAGCTGGCGGATCTTCAGCAAGAACAAAAGAAGGCGTCACTACCACAGACATACTAACAACCATCAATAAGAGGAGGAGGATTTTGGAAAAACAGGTGTGAAATTTCATACTAGTTATGGACTACCCAGCAACGACTTGAACGCGTCATTATCAGTGAGCCAGCTCAGGATCTGATAGACGATGAACCAAGCCGACAGCATTATTATAAACCCAATGAAGACTTTCGGAAAGATCTCGTGAGCCTTCTTGATATTGCCCTCCTTGCCGGTAATATAGAGAAATCCTCCCCAGGAGAAGGCGGCGATGGAGGCGAATACACCGACCACCATCATGATATTGATGAGATGTTGGATCTGGATCATCACTCCTTTGAAGTTGCAGGGGACGAATGACGGATCAGCTATATATCCCTGTTCGATCTTCCCTGTTGCCGGGTTGATATGATTGAGATTCTCCGGCCCATCGCATGCAACAATCTTGAATGCCGAGCTATTGAGATTGGTCGTAGGCTCAGCGGCAATAGCCACGGGAATCGTGGTCACCGACAGAACCGACACCAGACACGCGAGCAAAACTCCCCACCGTGCAATCGATGCGACTCCGTTCTTAATTCTGAATTCATAATTCATAATTCTTTTTTCCTACCTCATCGCCTGCTCCAGCATCACATCGTATTCATCTCCCGCATCCTGGATAGCCTGATACGAGGTCTTGGCGCCACTTGTCAATGATTCTACCATGCGAGCGAAGATGCTGCCTGACTTCACCGGATCAGCATCCAGCCAGATCTTGGCGATCAGGGCGGCCTGGTTGAAGATGGTGATATAGGGGTCAGTTGATCCTTGGGCGATCACATCACGACGCACCGTCGGCAGATACAGGCTTTGGTTGAGCTTACTCAGATTGGCCGGATCAGTCAGGATGGACATGATCTGGAACATGGCATTGGGATAGAGTGACGTGCGCACGATCGAGAATCCATTCATGCGTCCATATGCGGCTTTCTTACCTCCCGTACGAAGCTGTGGAAGCGGTGCAACATCAAAATTGAGATTGGGATTCTTGGCGCGAATATCACCAAGCTCGGATGAAAAACCAAAGTAGGTCGCGAGCATCCCTGACAAGAACGCCGACTTGGATGCGGGCATGCCACGATTCCAGGAATAGTTGGCGTTGGACGGATCGGCAAACTGGGTGAAAAATTCCAGTGCGGGAAGAGGGCTTGCGGTGGCGGTATTCTTGAGCGTGCTCTGGACTGAACCATCGCCGGAGACCATGGTGACCGGGTTGCCTGTCTGCAAGAAGAGTGACCCGAGGATCTCGCGTGAATTGGAAACATTGGTGGCATCCCCGAGAGCGATGGCTGATTTGCGGATATTGCCGTTCTGGTCCTTCACGGTGAGTTTCTTGTTGAGCTCGGTGAACTCATCCCAATAGCGTGGATATGTCGCAATGCCCGCCGAATTGAATGTGTCTCTGTTCCAATACATGACCAGTGGATCGACGGTGAATGGGAGACCGAGAATGCCGCTGGAATTGAGATAAATGTTGGCTTCTTCGATGAAACTGTCTAGGAAGTCACGTTGAGGGAATGCTTCGAATGGTACGAGAGCGAGCTTGTCGTAGTGCGGCAGGAGCATATCCACAGGAATGAGGATGCCATCAGGACCAGTACCTCGAGCCAGAGCCGCGATGAATTCTTGCGAGAATGAATCGGCGCGCTTTTGCACGTAATTGACCGTGATAGGTTGAGTCAGATCATTGTTGATGTTCGCTACGTATACATTGAACGTATCCGCGGGGAATGTCCCCCACACTGTCACCGCGGGCAGAGTCGTCGTACTGCCACTCCCCTTGTAGAGCGCGAACGCGGCCACTCCTCCGATCAAGAAGAGAACGAAGATGGCGATGGTGATGATTTGGAATTTGCTTGTTTTCATATGTGAAGGAGTAGGTGTGAATATCAACGGCTCAATACCAGTCCATAGTGGTGATCGCCGGCATTGAACGTAGTCTCGAGCTTGAATCCGCTCTTCTCAAAGAGCATCTGTGCCTTCATGGCAGGAAAGATGACCTTGGGACTGAGCGGCGTAACCCCACTCCAATCGACGATGAGCACTTTGCCGCCCGGTTTCAGAATGCGCTTGATCTCCAAACAGAACTCATCGGGCTTCTCGATCTGGAAAAGCACATTGGACGCAACCACCCGGTCAGCGATGGCTTCGCGGAGCTTGGTACCGCCGATCTTCTCGGCATTGCCCCAGATGACTTCGATATTGCGTATGCCTTGCGCCGCGGCAACCGATCGGAGACGTTCGAGCAGATCTTTCTGCACCTCAACGGCATAGACGCGACCGCTGGAACCAACTTTCTTGGCCGCCTCTATACTGTAAAATCCAGAACCCGCGCCCAGATCGACGACTTTCTGGCCGTCCATGAGGCCGAGCTTGGCGAGATTTGAAGCAGGTTCAGAGAACATGGTCTAATTATAGCGTCAAGTGAGGATGTGTGGCAACTTGTT
>CAYZZN010000052.1:0-5085 GCA_964483165.1 uncultured Candidatus Saccharibacteria bacterium | reverse complement strand
CTTCATGAAGAAGGTCAAAGCTCTCGGATTCCTGATCAAACTTGATTCCAATGGCACGCGCCCGGCGATGATCAAGGAGGCTATCGCCAAGAAGTTGGTCGATTATGTCGCCATGGATATCAAGTCACCCATGTCCAAATACAGCCAGACAGTGGCGCGACCTGTCGATGTTGCGGCTATACGGAAAAGCATCGCGATCTTGAAGAATTCGAGCATTCCGTACGAGTTCAGGACAACGGTCATCAAAGGACTCATTCTGCCCGAGGACTTCCACGAGATCGGCAGGGAGATTCGCGGCGCGGGCAGATATTTTCTCCAGAAATTCATCCCCACCAAGATCCTCAATCCTCAGTTCAAGAAGAAAGTCACGTATAGCGATGACGAGTTCCGGTCATTCCAGGAAATAATGAACACCTATGTCACATTCTGCGGTATCCGCTAGCAAAACAATATATCTCGATCATGCGGCGACCACGCCACTCGATCCTTCCGTGCTGGAAACTATGCTCCCGTATTTTGGAGCCGAATACAGCAATGCTTCTTCGATGCATTCGAGCGGGAGACGTGCGGCGCAAGCTATCGCGCGTGCGCGCAGGCAAGTGGCGGACGTTCTCGGTGCCGCCTCGGATGAGATTATCTTTACCGGGTCGGGCACTGAGTCCGACAATCTGGCCATACAAGGAGTTGCGCGGGCATATCGGGAGGAGGGAAATCATATTATTATTTCGAGCGTAGAACACAAGGCAGTCATCGAATCGGCTCGACAGCTCGAAAAAGAGGGCTTCACCGTCAGCACAATTCCCGTTGACGCTTTTGGGATGATTGATGTTGAAGCGTGCCTGAAATTGATCACTGACCGGACTATCCTAATATCCGTCATGTATGCCAATAACGAGATCGGCACGATAGAGCCGATCAGGGAACTGGCCGAAGCGATCGGAACATGGCGAAGCGAACATGGTCAACGGGATTTTCCATTCTTGCATACTGACGCATGCCAAGCGGCGGGCGCGTTGTCCGTGGAGGTGAATGAGCTCGGCGTCGATCTTATGTCTCTGAACGGGTCAAAAATCTACGGTCCGAAAGGTGTGGGGATATTGTACAAAAGGAAGCACGTCCGGATAGAGCCGGTGATCGTGGGGGGCGAGCAGGAGCGGATGTTGCGGGCCGGGACTGAAAGTGTGCCGTTGATCATCGGGTGTGCCGAGGCGCTCACACTGGCCGATGCTTCGAGAAAAGAAGAGAGCCAACGTCTGATCACGTTACGCGATTATTTCATGGATCGGCTCATCGAGCATATTCCACACGCCATCATCAATGGTCATCGGACCATGCGTTTGCCGAACAATGTTCATATTTCAATTCCGCATATCGAAGGGGAATCGATCTTGCTCATGCTCGACCAACTCGGGATCGAAGCCTCGACCGGATCCGCGTGTTCCGCGTACGACCTGAAGCCGTCCCATGTGCTCATGGCCATCGGTCAGACGGCTGAGTTTGCCCACGGCAGTATCCGTTTTTCGCTGGGTAGAGACACGACACAAGATGATCTGGATCGCGTCCTCGCTGTATTCCCGGCGGTCGCGACACGGCTCTCGAACATTTCCGCTCTAACCGCAGTACTATCATGAAAAAACGCACCTCTGCACAAACCCGTTCCATCAAGAAGATATCCGACGCGAAAATCCCGCCGGTCTGTGACGGTGTGGATTGGCTGTATAGCGATATCGTCAAAGACCACTTTTTCAATCCTCGCAACATTCTGCTGAATGAGACGGAATACGTGGCTGACGGTATCGGCGTGGTGGGCAGTCCGGCGTGCGGCGATATGATGGCCGTGTGGATACGGATCGACCCTGAAACCCAGCGGATCAGTGAATGCAAATGGCGGACATTCGGATGCGCCTCGGCCATCGCGTCGACCTCCATGATGTCAGTCATGGCCACCGAGAATGGCGGCATGACTTTGGCTCGAGCAAAGCGGATGACCCCTGAGGCCATCATCGAACGTCTCGGCGGTCTGCCCGATCGCAAATATCATTGTTCGGTCTTGGGTCACGCCGCCTTACGCGAAGCGATCAAGGATTATGAAGAAAGACCATGAAGAATCAGTGCATGATCAAAACCGAAACCAAGAATACGTATATCGTTACTGAAAAGATCATCGAGTCCGCCGCGATCTCGACCTTGAAATTGACGTTGCGTGATGGGAAGATCCCCGCATATCATTCAGGGCAATTTATCAACATTTATTTTCCGGAATCGGGCACACCAGAAGGGAAGGCTTACAGCATGTCGGGCGCCCCCCATGAAGGCTCACTGAGCATAACAGTGAGAGCTATGGGGGAATTTTCGCGTCGGATTTGCGCACTCGGCGTCGGGGATACACTCACTGCTTCATTGCCCTACGGATATTTTTATAGTGAATCGAGAGAGACCGCGCTTGTTATGATCGCAGGTGGCATCGGTGTTACGCCATTCAGAAGCATGATCAAGGATTCGCTCGCACGCGATCCTTCACGAAAGCTCTCGCTGTTCTATAGTTCGCGGACCGGTGACGATCTGGCTTTTAAAAAGGAATTTGATCGTCTTCAGCGAGAGTTCAAGAATCTGAATGTATTTTATTTCGTAACTCGGGAAAAAAGTCCTGACCCGTCAATCATCTCCACGAGGATGACCATCCGCGATATTCTCGGTACCGGTCAAGGTAAGAATATTTCCGGCCGTGAATTCTTGATCTGCGGCTCCATCCCGTTTGTGAGCGATATCTGGAAAGGGTTGCGTGCCGCAGGTGTTCCTGAAGAGATGATCTATACTGAGGCTTTTTTCTCGCATTGAAATTTCGGTTTCCAAAGTATATAATTTAGAAACTATGAAATCACCTCTTCCCAAGGAAGCCTACCAGAAGAACGCGCTGGTCTATAAGATTCTGGCCAATTCCAAGCGTTTGGAAATCCTCAATATTCTCAAGCTACGGGAGACGTCGGTCGAAGATATCCTCTCCATCACCAAGCTCCCCAAGGCAAATTTGTCGCAACATCTGGCCCTCCTGCGCCATAACGGTCTCATAGTTCCGCGCCGCGAAGGTTTGAATGTCTATTATAGTATCGTCGACCCGCGCATCGTCGAGCCCTGCAAGATACTCCATCAGCTGAGGCATCGCTCGTTGGTGGTATAGGCTTTTCTCGCTATGAATATATAAAAATCACCGCAGTTTAGGCTGCGGTGATGATGATTTACTGTATAGGGGAGATTTCGACCAGGCCATCGAATTCGGATCGGCACTGGTACAGTTCCCCTTGCGTATTCTCGATGAATGAGTTCCAGTCCTTGAGGTGCATGTACGCACTATCGCATGCACGATTCCGCATTTCGGAGAGCCCATGTTCTATCAGGGCCCTTCTTTCGTGCGTAGGGAACAATGGCGAAGGAGTCAGGAATTGCGTCAACTTCCCGGTCTCGGGGTTCCGGAGATATTCAAGGTTCGCTTCGCAATTGGTGGAATGCTCCGCGACCTGAGTCTGACAGAACCAGCTATGCGGTCCTGAACACCTGACCATGAACGGATTGGATATCTGTCGCGGATCGACGATGTAGAATGATTTGCACATTCCCGTATCAATGCGCTGGTCGAACTCGGCGTACATCTTCTGTGTACCGATGTGCGCACGAGCGCGATACCGCCGGGTCATGAAGGGTTGCTCCCTCTTGAATGCGTCAATGGTGGCGGGGACAGTGTTGCCTGTCCGAACCGGGCCGATGTAGCGCAGGTATAACTCCTCCCATTGTTGCATGACAGTTGTGTCAAGTCTCGATTCTTGGGCGTCGAGGGATGATAGAGCCGACTTCAATGATTCAGGTTCGAGCTCTCCGTCAGTTCCTGGTCCGGCTTCGAACAGCATACCGGGTAACAAGGATTCGTTGAATCCCTGTACGGTCATGGCATCGAACATTGGACTGAGGACGTGGGTGTCACGCTGACCTCCGTAGAAACAGTCTCCGCCGACATCGACGAGAACAAAAAAGTCGAATCTATCCGCGAAGTAATTGCGGAACAGGGCGGTCAGGTAGACTGATCCGTGCGACAGAGGAAGGCCATAGACTTTCTTGATACCGAGTTGGGGTGTCTCACGGATGATCCGGGAGACGGTGGCATCGATGAAGCCGATCCCTTTCGTGCCGTCATTACGATCAATGAAGCGTTTCGATTCAGGTGTGATCTCAATAAGATCTCGAGCCCGTAGGGTGGTGCCGGTATGGATATGGAAGGGGCTCAAGACGCCCGCGATCGAACATTGATTCCACTTCCACCCGGCTTTGCGGAGAGACAGTATGGCAAGAATAGTCGAGAAGATGTCATTCCCGCCACCGATCCCGATGAAGAGAATACGGTCGTGTTGAGTATTCACTGAGGTTCCTTTGGTTGTAAATTGTTTCTGAGTTGAACATACAATAATAAATTCATTTCGTCAATGAAACGTATTTCAGGTACGCCAAGTCCTCATCAATGATATTGACTTTATCTATATTATGTGCTAATATGCACGAAGCTAAATAAGCACCAAAAACCAAAGGAATTCCATGTTACGAGTGTATGTGATGAAGAATACGGACAACAGCGAAGTCGGTGTTGTCATCGCCACTGACGACCAGGACGCCTTCGTCCAATTGGCCTTCGGGATCTATGGTGAAGAGGACCACGAAGATAGCCTCGCGCACGTGCGCAAGTTATGGAAAATCGAGAAGTCGTCGCCGATCGACAAAAGCAAGGCGGTCCTGTGGGGGACGATTGACATGTCCGAAGGTTACAACGTTCACCTCCAATAAACGTACTCCCCCCGACCGGCTTCCCATGGAAGCCGGTCTTTTGTTACAATCATCCCGTTAACCGCTAACCCTACTACCATGGAAACCGCACCACGGGCTGAAATCATCGATTGGAAAAGTAGGGGCATGGCGCATTCACCACTCACGGGAGAAACTGTCAGTTTCTAAACCCCACTAGTATTCACATTCCACCCGATGACTTATTTATCAAAGTCACGCTATTTTTCTGTACTACATGAACAACATTAATATTGTAAC
>CAYZZN010000051.1:307-5173 GCA_964483165.1 uncultured Candidatus Saccharibacteria bacterium | reverse complement strand
CGAACTTCTCTATGCGGAACCGTTCATAGAGAAGGATTTTGAAGCGGTACGTGATTTGCTGGTACAACTCTCTCCTCAGAGCGTTTTGACACCTGAGTCATACGTTGAAGCCGTTGGGGAACAGACTGTCATCGTCGCCCGGCTTCCCGATGGATGTATTGTCGGTACTGCAAGCCTGGTCGAGCAGTGTCAATTGAGCAGAGTAAAACACTCAGTTGAGGATGTGGTCGTCCATTCTGGTTATCAGGGATGCGGAATAGGTCGCGGTCTCATGGATAAGCTCATCTGGTTCGCTCGTGAGTATGGTATTCGGATACTTGACCTCAACTCCAGCTCCCGGCGCCAGGCGGCACGCGGTCTCTATGAGAGTCTCGGTTTCAAGAGGCGGGATAGTGATCTGTTTCGTCTAGAGATCAAGTAATGATGACATTTTTCACAAACCGTGGTACAGTTGTGCCACGGTTTTTTATATGGCCGATCCATTTTATTCCATGACCACCTACCACCTCGTAACCCTCTTCCCGGAAAGCACCGAGTCATATCTCAATGCCTCTATTTTGAAGCGTGCGCAGGAAAAAGGACTGATCGCTCTCAAATACTACAATCCACGTGACTTTACCGCGACTTCAACAAAGAAGAAGCAGACATACGCAGATCGACGTGTGGATGATCGTCCATATGGTGGAGGTCCAGGAATGGTGATCGAGGCATTGCCAGTTATCAAAGCTATTGAAGCGGCGGTTAAGCATGCTACAGGTCCCCGACGCATTCTTTTTCCAAAGCCTAAGGGCGTCAAGAAGAATATCAAAATTGTCTTCTTCACCCCAGCAGGGAAGCAGTTCACCAACAAGCTCGCCGACTCATTCAAGAAATATACTGACATCATATTCGTTTGCGGCCGCTACGAAGGCATCGATGCTCGTGTGAAGAAAGCTTTTCCGATGATTGATATCTCTGTCGGTCCCTATGTGGTCACTGGTGGGGAATTGCCAGCTATGATCATGATAGATACGATCACGAGGCGTATCCCTGGTGTTCTTGGTGATAATTTATCTGTTGAGGAAGAGCGTATTGCAAGTCCTGATGTGTATACACGTCCAGAAGTCATTGAATACAAAGGAAAGAAGTATCGCGTGCCGAAGATTTTATTGAGCGGGCATCATAAGAAGATGGATGAGTGGAAAGAAAGCAAGAAAAACAAGAAATAAAAAAGGCAAGATACGGGGATCTTGCCTTTGTGCATACCTTCATACGAGCGTAAGTTGAAGTTCCTGCTCCTCTTGTAGAGCTTTGAGCAGATCATCCGGAAGCACATTCCATTCATCGTCGAGTTGCTTGACTTCCGACCTGCTGTTAAGGCAAATTCGGATCATTAGTGACGGGAAGCGTTCGCCGCCCATGAGGAGGAATCGGCACGTCGGCAGCAATTCCTGAAGCTCATAGATGATTTGTATTCCGTCGAGGTAGTGGTGGCTTTTCAGTTTCCCGGAATGTGGCTCCGGGTGATGAACCATGTTCATGCTGGTGACCACGAAGTCGATCTTCCTTCCGCTATCGCGGATGAATTTTTTGGCCTCAGTGACATTCTTGTGAATGACCACTTCAAACCCGCCAGCCTCTTCGAGGATTTTTTTGTAAAACTCGTATGCACCGCGGGGGTTAGCTATACAGAGTACGACCTGACGCTTTTTTTCTGACATAGATGTTAAAGTCCTTTCCTGAAAGCTTTTTATCACAGTTGTATTCATCTGTCAATGTATTCTAGGACAAGAGCCCCTTGACACCCCGCGTCAAGACTGCTAGGCTGTGGATAACTTCGCAGATTGTGTTCTGCTGCGCGGAGGATTACATAGGCTCCTCAATCGCCCCCACCCGTGCATATCACATACTAACGAGATGTGAATTTAATACCCGTTTTCAATGACGGACTTTTTTGCGTGTGGAGGAAAGAGCGCAGATTATTAGTTGAGATTATCAAAACAGTTTTATACACACATGACCACAACCATCCGACCGAAGAAATATTTTTCTCGATATCAGGCACCGCTCACTGAGATGCCTCATCTAGTTGAGTCCCAGCTCATCTCGTTCACCCAACTCGTGGAGAAGGGCATCAAGAATCTTCTTGATGAATTTTCACCCATCACCGACTATGCCGGTAAGAAATTCGAGCTGTCCATCGGATCGCCCGAACTCATGCAGCCCAAGTTCGACGAGCACTATGCCAAGAACAACAAGCTGAACTATGATGGCCAGATCAAGGTCAAGGTCACCCTCAAGAACAAATCCCTCAATGTGGTCAAAGAGCAGGAGATGTTCCTTGCTGATATTCCGCTCATGACGGATCATGGAACATTCATCATCAACGGTGTTGAGCGTGTCATCACGCCACAGCTCGCCCGCTCGTTCGGTATTTTCTTCACCGGTAACGAGGTCAAAGGCAAGAACTATTTTGGCGCCAAGATCATTCCTGCACGCGGTGTATGGATGGAGATCGAAACTGACACTGACGGTACTATCATTTGCCGTATCGATCGCAAGCGCAAATTCCCGGTCACCTCACTCCTTCGCATTCTCGGAGCTGAGACTAATGACAAGATCACCGAGCTCTACAAGGGCAATCCGGACGCACTCAAGGTCATCGAAATGACACTCGCCAAGGATCATGCCAAGACCAAGGACGAGGCATACATGGAGATTCACAAGCGTCTCCGTGACGGCGACCTTGCCACCGCTGATAACGCACGCACGTTCATCCAGGCGCTTCTCAAAGAGGATCGTTACGATATTTCCCGCGTCGGTCGTTTCCGTTTCAACAAGCGTTTCGGCAAGTCTATGACCGAGAAGGATCTCGAACGCCGCACGTTGTCTCTCGATGACGTCGCTACGACGATCACTCACATCGTCATGTTGACCACCACTCCGGATACTCAGCCTGACGACATTGACCACCTTGGTTCACGCCGTGTTCGTTACGTCGGTGAACTTCTCGAACAGCGCATCCGTCTCGGGTTGACCCAGATGAAGCGCAACATTCAAGACAAGATGTCGACCGTCGAACCAGACGTCACTCTGCCTGTCTCGTTCATCTATCCTCGTCCACTCCAGGCTCGTATCAAGGAATTTTTCACCACGAACCAGTTGTCACAATTCATGCAACAGGAGAACGTGCTCGGAGAGATCGAGAACCTCCGTCAGCTCACCGCCCTCGGTCCCGGCGGTCTTTCGCGTGAACGTGCCGGATTCGAAGTCCGCGACGTGCACCCATCTCACTACGGCCGTCTCTGTCCTATCCACACTCCCGAAGGTCCGAACATCGGTCTGGTGCTCCGCTTGGCCATGTATGCCCGCATCAATGACTTCGGCATGATCGAAACACCGTACGCCAAGGTTAAAGAGGGTAAGATCACCAAGGAAATTATCTATATGAACGCGCTTGAGGAAGAAAACTTCCGCATCGCGCACGCCGCAACCCCATTTGATTCGAATGGCACCATCACTATCGACGAAGTCGAAGTTCGTATCAACGGCAAGCCAGCTATGGCGGGCAAGAATGAGGTCGACTATATCGACGTCGCTACCAACCAGGCATTCTCAGTCGCAACCTCGCTCATCCCATTCGTGAACCACGATGACGCCAACCGTGCGCTCATGGGATCGAACATGCAAAAGCAGGCTACTCCATGTCTTATCCCTGAAGCCCCATTCGTGGCCACCGGTCTCGAAAAAAAGGCGGTTATCGACACAGGACGCCTCGTACTCGCACCTGAAGATGGTGAGATCACTCATGTTGATGCCAAGAAGATCACTTTTGTTTCCAAGAAGACCGGCAAGAAGCGTGAATATGATCTTGTGCTCTTCTCCCGAACCAACGGCTTCACTGCATTCCATCAGCGTCCGATCGTCTCCGTTGGGGACAAGGTCAAGAAGGGAGATGTGCTCGCTGACACTTCGACATCAGACAAGGGCGAGATCGCACTCGGTCACAACGCACTCGTTGCATTCATGTCATGGTCAGGTAACAACTACGAGGATGCCATCATTCTTTCAGAACGCGTGGTCAAGAACAGTAAGTGGAGTTCTATCCATATCGAAGAATTCGTCGTGAATGTTCGCGACACCAAGCTTGGTCCCGAAGTCACCACCTGTGATATTCCGAACGTAGGCGAACTCAAGCTCAAGAACCTCACCGAAGAGGGTATTGTCCGCATTGGTGCGGAAGTCCGTCCTGGAGATATTCTCGTTGGTAAGATCTCACCAAAGGGCGAAACCCAGCTCACTCCCGAAGAGCGCCTCCTCCGTTCTATCTTCGGCGAGAAGGCTCGTGACGTGAAGGACACCTCCAAGCGCATGGAAAACGGCAAGCGTGGTCGTGTCATTTCAGTCAAGATTTTCTCACGCGAAAAGGGTGACAAGCTCGAATCAGGTATCATCAAGAAGATTTATATCGAAGTTGCCCAGGTACGTAACGTTTCAGTGGGTGACAAGATGGCTGGACGTCACGGTAACAAGGGTGTTATCTCACGCATTCTCCCTGAAGAGGATATGCCATACATGGAAGACGGTCGCCCGATCGACGTTATCCTGACACCTCTCGGCGTTCCATCACGTATGAACCTCGGACAGATCCTCGAACTCCACCTCGGACTCGCGGCCAACGAACTCGGCTATCAGGCCATCGTTCCTCCGTTTGCAGGAGCAACAGATGCTGAGATCAAGGAAGAGCTCGTCAAGGCAGGCTTCGATGCTTCAGGAAAGATGAAGCTCCGCGATGGTCGCACCGGCGAACACTTCGCTCAACCAGTCGCTGTCGGATATATGTACATCCTCAAATTGCACCACATGGTGGAGGACAAGATCCACATG
>CAYZZN010000051.1:0-296 GCA_964483165.1 uncultured Candidatus Saccharibacteria bacterium | reverse complement strand
CTCATCACACAGCAGCCTCTCGGAGGTAAGGCACAGGGTGGAGGTCAGCGCTTCGGAGAAATGGAGGTCTGGGCACTTCTCGGTCACGGTGCCGCCCACACACTCCGCGAGATCCTCACCGTCAAGTCAGATGATATCGTCGGTCGTTCTCAGACCTTCGATGCCATCGTCAAGGGTGAGCGTCCGAAGGCTCCAAATCTTCCTGCATCATTCAACGTGTTGCTCAAGACGCTCCGCGGTCTTGCACTCAACGTCGAACTTACCAGCAAGCCTCGAGTCGACGAGGAGTAAAGAAT
>CAYZZN010000050.1:832-5294 GCA_964483165.1 uncultured Candidatus Saccharibacteria bacterium | reverse complement strand
CTATCAAAAAATTCATCTCTGAAAAGGCGGTATCCTGCATATGGCTGCTCGATATCGCTTCCGGGCCGTTCTTCTACGGACCGCTCTTCACTGCCATCCTCAATCAGTACGGCCTCAAAAAGGGCCCCTATGTCATTTTTGTGGCGGAGATCGTCCTCACCCTTCTCATTGTCATCGCATACGATCTGATCGGGCGCGACTTCCTGGGTATCGAACGGCTCCGGGCCGGAAAGTTCCTTCCCGATGTTGCATTCGTCCGGAATACCACCGACTGGTACCGGACCTCTGTGCCGCACTGGGTCCAGACTTGGGTGACGCCGCCGTCGGTATTCTTCGGAATGCTCATCTGCGCGTCTCCACCGGCGTTGTTCGTGCTCTTTCGGAGACGCGGCAGATCAGGGTGGTCTATCGTGACCAATACGGTTCTATTCCTCTTCATCGCCGCCTTTAAGGCCTGGTTCTGGTCGCGCATGATCGGCAACTCTCCATTGTATTGGAGCAAATAACTCACATCCCGCCCGCTCACTCGGGGGCGGGATTTTTCATGCAAAAACGTGCTATATTCACTGAGCTCATATACCCATGCAGAATATGCATACCATCCTACTTTTCTATAAATATGTCCGTATCGATGATCCGCAAGCTCTGGCCGATAGTCAGCGCGCATTTTGTGAGCGCCTCTCGTTGAAGGGTCGTATCATCATTGCACACGAAGGCGTGAACGTAACTCTTGAAGGATCGACGGAATCTATCGATGCGTATTGTACCGAGCTTCTCACTGATGCTCGTTTTGCCGGTACTCATTTCAAGAAAAGCGCCGGTACAGGAAAGGCGTTTCCAAAATTATCCGTTAAAGTGCGCAAAGAGATCGTGACCCTCGGACTTCCAGCGGAACAAGATATTGATCCGAATACGACGACGGGGAAGTATCTTTCAGCCGAGGAATTACAAGAATGGTTCGCTTCCGGCAAGAAATTCAAGATCGTTGATATGCGCAATGACTATGAACATCAGGTCGGTCATTTCAAGGATTCGGTATTACCGCCACTCGGCCATTTTCGTGATCTGCCGCAGGCTCTACACGCGCTCGAACCTCTCAAAGAAGAAACGGTCCTCACAGTTTGTACCGGTGGCGTGCGCTGCGAAAAAGCCTCAGGATTTCTGGTCAAGAATGGTTTCAAGGACGTGTATCAACTCCATGGTGGCATCGTGAGCTACATGGAACGATTTGAAAAAAGCACTCCACATACTGATGGGGCACCCTCAACACCCGCAGGGAATTTCCAAGGATCTCTCTACGTCTTCGATAACCGAGTGACTATGGCATTCGCCGAGCCGGGCGAACGACCAGTGGTGGGCAGCTGTGCATACTGTGGAACCCAATCAGAAACGTACGTAAATTGCGCCGACGGTTTTTGCCACAAACATTTTATCGTCTGTACTTCATGTGCGAAAGAAGGGTTGCTCTGCAAAGAAGGGCAGCACGTTCAGATTGTGGTATAGTCAATGGATTATGGAAGGAGCACCACTCGAAACAGCACCGGAACGAATCCCTTCAAGACAAGAAGTGATGGATATCATTTCATTTTTTGCCGAAGGAGGTACTGTAGTGCGCGAACTTTCAGACGAGCAAGGCCTCTATTTGCTGGAAGTGAAAGTCGAAGGTGAAAATCCTGGAGAGACTATCCAGTATGAGTATATGAGGAAAGGGAAGTTCCCGAATCACAATCAAACGCTCGAGACCACCATCCACCGAGTGTGCTATGAGAATGGCACTCCCGTCGGCGGTACAGAAGTTGCGGTATACAGATCTGAGGCCACTGGGTGGGAAGAAATTAAATAAGGACGACCCGTCGTTTTTTAACGATGCGCGCAACCTGCCCAACAACACGGCCGGCGTTTTCCGTTTCTGAGCTCTTCGACCGCTCTCCTCACGTGGTCTTTTCTCGTCTCCATCTTCTTGACGGATATGGTCCAGCAGATCCACTCATTGCGCGCGAGTGGGGTGATATCTTCCCAGGCTGCTCGTGCTGTAGGTGAAGAAGTAAGGGCTTTTTTTAAGTCTGTTGGTATGTTGTGTATTGTGCCGGAGGAGATGGATTTTGTGGGCATAGGGTCATTGTACCAATTTTTGATGATTATTTTAGCACTCGTTACACACTCTTTTGAATCTGAAAGTTCAGATACATGACCTTAAAGGTGACAGGAATCTTTCACAACGGAAGACAAATTTGCTATGATCCTGACATGCGGAAAAAACTCTGTACTTTATTAGTTTTAATAGTGATTACTGCGGGAGCTGTTTATATTTTTTCATCCATACAAGACAGCGATTTTCCTATTGTGACTCCCGACAACTCCGAAACCTATGAACTCATTGGATATTATTCTTATGAAAATAAGTACCTCTCAACGGATATCAATTCGAGCATGGTCACTTGTTCCTACTTTAATATTCTAACTGCGGGTCATCATTTTAATGAAAAGATTGAATCTTTAGGGAAGTCCGCAAAAATTAGTAATGCTGACCATGTTGTGGTTGGTGTTAATAAAAATGATTTGAATTCTTTTGATGAGGATATGACCCTCCAAAGGGCTCTTCCTAACTTTCCTGTTCTTCTCAAGGTTAAATTAAGAAACTCGGGAACTGATTCCTCCATGTGTTCACATCAGGTCCAAATTATATCTGTTTCTGAGATCGACCCACTTGAGAGGTGTAGTTTGGAATTTCGAATAAGTAAACCTGCATCAATGCCAATTAAAGCTCTGACTAATTGGAAAACATATACGATATCCGGTTATAACATAAAAGTGCCTGCACCATGGTTAATTGGCACTGAAACATATTATGATACATATAACAAACCTAATATAAAAGTAAGTTTGAATGGATATACAGTTACCATCGCTAAACTTGACGCCACTAAAGATGGAATTGTGGGTACGGGGGTAGCTGTATGTGATCAGGGAGATTATTATGCAATGAACGTTGCTGGCGAGAATGTTTATCGGGCCAAGGTTCCACAAATAATGGAAATGGGCCACACTCAGGATTTCCGGCTGTGCACAATTTCGATAGAAGAAAAAGGCTGCGATCCCGCAGTAAGACTAGGTGATTCATATTTCTTTATCACTTATGCTGTGGCTGAAAACATACAAATTGATCAGAACATAATTGCAATAATGGATGCAATGATTACTTCTTTGGAACCTCTTCCGAAGAATGAGAAAGTTTTGCAAGACCCAAAATAAAATCCATTAGAGCACCTTCGCGGCGATATTTTTCTTTGACTCCCTCTGACAGAAGAGCAAAGACCCGTATCTCTTTCCTGCAGAGCGATGTTCTACAGTGGCAGGGAACTCTCCACTTCTCCGTCCAATTGATCTCCCATGCCTCATCATCCGTCCATTCGGTACTTGAATAATCGAAAAGTATCTCACTTCCCGCGCTGATGTCTTCCAACGCGAAAAGTGTCCCCGATCCTTTCATACCCGCGTTCGGATTACAGGAATGATTAAAAAATACATAAGGCTCCTTCAAATCAAGATACATGCCAGTATCTATCTGGAACGGGTCGTCTATCCGTTCCTCCCCCGAAGTATACTTTTTCTTCAGCTCAGAAATTGTCATCTTATCACCCTGAAAAATACAAATGATTTCACCTTTCTTAATATTGGAAACCGCGAAGATGCCTTTGCCTTCGATATTCGATTCCAGCACCTCAAATTTATGCTCCATACTTTTTATGCTCTTTGAGCGCCTTTTGGCTATAAATCGCTATTAATTTATAAGATTATGCTCACGCAAAAATCTCAACTTCTCTTTTTTGTATACCTCAAGAGAAATACCATTTAGTGATCTTTTGAACGCATCGTACTCTTGTGCTAATCCGGGATTGGATTGTAATTTGCTCACTAGTTCACGGTATCTATCTCCTCTCAAATCGCCTTTGTGGATGATATGCAACTCACACCGAACTCCGTATTTCTTTTTGCTTCTCATGAATCCCTCTTCTCCATCATTGATCGGACCGATATGAAACATATCTCCCGACTCTTTTTTAATTTTCTCCTGTACTAACGCAATATTCTGGCCAGGTTCTAGCTCAACAAGAACATCCATTTCATCTTTCAGACAAACAGGGACTGCCAATGAGCCAATAAGTGTTATGGTTGCATCAGGCAATATCTTGCGAAGCATCTTCATATACGACTCTGCTTTCTCTATAATCTCCGGTGATGGATCAATAATATGAACCACCTCCTCTGCGTGCATAGTTATTTGCTCATTATTCATGAGCTAAGTATAACAAAATTGATTCGCCCTCGCCCCCTAGCCGATCAGCATATATAATAAACAATACTCCTCGGACTCCGAACCTATCTCAAATTTGCTGCGGGACTTGGATTCGAACCAAGATTTTCGCTTTCAGAGAGCGACGTGCTACCATTACACCATCCC
>CAYZZN010000050.1:0-822 GCA_964483165.1 uncultured Candidatus Saccharibacteria bacterium | reverse complement strand
CGCAAAGTTAGTATTTTCTGAATTGTATAAGATTGATGCAACGCTCAACCTCCTGCTTTCTGGAAAGTTGGACATTCTTACCTGAAATGTGAGGATGAAATCCGAACTTTAACAGAATATCAAAAACTATTTTCCGCATCGATGCGTTGCTGTTTGTAAAAAAGAGCTTATATGTACCAGTGGGTACATGTGTTCCCACACTACCTTCCGCTTCATATAAACCTCGGAGATACCTTATCACAAACGACTTATTTCTCAAAATCCACGGAGGAATTTTTACGATATTATTTTTTCTGGCGCCGGCCGGTATGCCCAGTCTTTTGCTGATGTATTTCTGAAATATCCTGATTCGTACACATTTTTTGTTCGACATTTTCGAACATGTTGGCTGTTTGCCGAACACCGCGGCAACGATGGTACTGTAACGCTTCACGAAAGCAGTATTTTCCGAATTGGATAGTATGTATAGGCATTCAGTTCGGGGAAAGATTTCTATGTGACCATCGCCCAAAACTACGCCGATCAGCTCGGCCAAATCGCCGTTCTGCTTGAATGGGGGATATGAAAAAGGAATCAGTCCGCCTGATCGAGTTGAAGCTATTTCTTCGAAGAGGAAATACGATCTGTACATTGTAACCGGTGATGAAATACCGTTTGTGCAGGATGGTACGCGTGATGGGGAACACATACGTCACGATATGCACAAACGATTTATCGAACGGCTGAAAGAAGAGGGCAAAAAATACATCGTTGTTACCGGAGATCGTGAACAACGTCTGAAAGATGCGATCAAGGCCATTGATCTGATTGAACCAACGGTGG
>CAYZZN010000049.1:4093-5319 GCA_964483165.1 uncultured Candidatus Saccharibacteria bacterium | reverse complement strand
CGTACTATGGATTGTTCGCGGGAGGCGTCGGTTGCGTAGAAGGCGGTAACTGCACATTCACGTCAATAGTTCCGCTTTGTGGCGTATTGGCTGACTTCAATCGAGGTAGACCATATATGACGAAAAGGATAATGATAGCGAGACCAACGACGACTCCCACGATAATACCGAGACCCGACGACGCATCACTGGAAGCTGGAGGAGGAGTGTTAACTATTGTAGTCATATGTGTAAGATTACTGAATAAATGCTCGATACATATGATGTCGTTGCAAAACGATACATATTACACTTACTCCTTCTTTTTCCCGTCCTTCTTGTCCTTATCCTCTTTCGGCTTGGGACGGGTGCTGATGTAGAGCGCCGCGATAACTATGACTGCGAGTACGAATGTTTGCATGCAATCAGTATACAATAGTACAATTCATGCGTACATGACTGCCTACTCCAAACAGCTCATCATATTCGATCTCCTCGGAACCCTCACGAATGGCAATTCACCGATCGATCCCGGCCTCGCGCAACTGCTCATCAAGCTCATCGCGATCAAAAAGGTCGCTATCCTATCGGGCAGTAGTTATCCGCAGTTTGATACGCTCCTCTTGCGCGTCCTGCCACACGGTACCGACAATTTCAGCAACCTATTCCTGCTTCCCACATCTGGCACGCGTCTCTATGCATGGAAAGGTTCCTGGAATGAACAATATGCTGAGCATCTCTCTCCTCAAGAAAAAGAAAAAATAATGATGGGAATCAATAGCGCGCTCAAACAATCACCCTCTATGCAGGCTACTCGTGCGTACGGACAACTCATGGAGGATCGTGGTTCGCAGATGACCTTCTCCGCGCTCGGCATGAATGCGCCCCAGGAACTCAAAAGTGCATGGGATCCGACTCAGGAGAAACGTCGAGCGTTCGTGACGTTGTTGCAGTCCCAACTTCCCGAGTTCGACATCAGGATCGGTGGCACGACCTCCGTCGATATTACCAAGCGTGGCATCAACAAAGGTTACGGCATCCGCCGACTCGAACAATATCTCCCGATACCCCTCGAGAACATGGTATTCGTTGGTGCTACCCTCTTTCATGGCGGGAATGATTATCCAGCCAAAGCGACCGGCATCGACTGTATCTCGGTGTCAGGTCCCGAGGAAACCAAGAAGCTCATCGAGAGCTGGTTATCGCTTACGAAGTAATATTTCTTGAATATCCGCGAGCAACATACG
>CAYZZN010000049.1:0-3993 GCA_964483165.1 uncultured Candidatus Saccharibacteria bacterium | reverse complement strand
GCAAAGAATGTCTTGGGCATCCCGATCTCCCAGGCATAACTACTCATGGATTCCAAGAAGTGGGTCCTGTCGACGGTTGATGATGCGATGGCCTCCGCGGCCACATTGGAAGAATTGAGGAGGAGCGGCTGCAGGATTTCGGTCAACGTGTACCGTTCACCTTTCTGTAGGTTACTGCTGTCAGGCGGTGCCTGGAGCGCATCTTCGGTAATAACGATAGTTGACGTTGCTTCGAGAACATCCGTCGCCACGAATGCGGTCACCAACTTAGACATTGATGCTACCGGTAGAGCAACGCGACTATTTTTCTCCATATATACCTCTCCGGTTTTCGTGTTACCTACAATATAAGCAAAAGCGGTGGGTCCCTCAATCACCGGAACCGCTGATTGAGGATCCTGGACCGGCACGATAATCGGAATCGGCGTTTCGATGAATCCAGGATCTGTATCAACAGGTGACACTACTTCCGGTATATGTGCAGGAATCTGCACGACAGGTAGTACATTCTGACCTGGAACAGGAACTACCCTTAACGCCGCTACCGTCCAGACGACAACAAGGCAAATAACGATAACAATGAAGAGTGATCGATGGGTAACCATTCCCTCTATGGTATCTCATCCAGAGGAAATACACTACGTCACGAACCGCCAACTAACGAGTTACGGAGATAGTAGGCGTCAATTCCCCGGTCGAACTAGCGGTTATACGGCCAGTGGTATCCTTGAATAGTTCATAACCCGTATTGTAATCAGTGACACTGGTAAAGTGTGCTCCGATGATAGATGGGTCATTGGGCAATGAAGACAAATAATCAGGGACGAGACATGCCGCTATGTCACCCGGATCATTGGGGGTTGTACTGCTTTTAATGAGAGTCGGTGTTGTAGGTACCTCGCGCACGGCTCCCTTACACACAAAACTTCCCCGATGCTCAGCCATATTTTGATGTACCGCATTGAGGAGAGCATTGACGTTACTCGTCCGTTGCGAATCACGAGCCAGTTTGAATTGGCGGGCAGGATTCACTGCCACCAGAACGACGGCTGCAAGTACCGCGATGATTCCAATAACCACGAGAACTTCGATAAGAGTGAATGCGCGAACGTGCTTCTGCATATTTGATGGTGTTGATGTATTCATTGTTGGGTTGTTATTTGATAATACATCCAGCGTACACAAGCGAGATAAAGGATTGATGAAGAAGTGTGGGAGATTTGCTGAAGATACATTTTCATGATGAAAGGCAATCTCCACACTTTGTCCCCTGCCACGACCTCTCCGCGCATATTTTTGACTTTTTTCGGTATGTTACAATTGGCGCATGAATACGGCTTCCCCCTATTTCAAGACAAAGGATCTGAAGATTCCGCCCCAGAATATCGAGGCTGAAAAAGCTCTGCTCGGGTCAGTCATGATCCGTGGCGAGGTCATGCATGATACCGTCGATACTATCGGCGAGCAGTCCTTCTATTCAAATCAACACAAAGCCATCTGGGGCATCTTGTTTGAATTGCACAGCAAGTCCATCCCCATTGATCTCCTCTCCGTATCCGCTCGTCTCAAAGAAAAAGGCTTGCTCGACCAGGCGGGCGGTCTCACCTACCTCACGGAACTCATCAATGTCGTACCCTCATCGACCAACGCCGACCACTACGCCGAGATCGTCAACAAAAAGCATCTCATGCGTGAACTTCTCCGCGCCGCCGAACAGATCACCGGCCTTGGGTATGACGAAGAAGCTGATCTCCATGAGACACTGGAGAAAGCTGAGAAGGCGTTGTATTCCGTCACCAATAGAACTGGTTCCCACAAATTCGTCCATCTCAAAGACACTCTGCACGAAGCGTGGGAACGTCTCGATCATCTCCACAAAACCAAAGATGAGCTACGCGGCGTACCGACCGGCTTTCCGGAATTGGATAACAAGCTCGCCGGTCTACAAAAGTCAGATCTGATCATTCTTGCCGCCCGACCTTCCATGGGTAAGACATCCTTGGCACTCGATATTGCCCGCAAGACCGCTGTTCACAACAAGATCCCGGTGGCTATATTCTCGCTCGAAATGAGCTCGCAACAGCTCGTTGACCGTATGTTGGCAGCTGAAGCCCAGGTTGACTCATGGAAGATGCGTACCGGACACAATCTATCAGTAGAGCACGATTTTAAGGCCATTGGCGACGCCATCGGAAGGCTCTCAGATGCGCCTATCTTCATTGACGACCAGCCGGGCAACAATATCCTCAAGATGCGTGCCACAGCCCGTCGTCTCAAAAATGAAAAAGGTCTCGGTCTTATCGTCGTCGACTACCTCCAGCTCATGGTACCCACACAGGCACGTGGATCTGACAATCTCGTCCAGCAAGTGACGGAAATTTCTCGCTCACTCAAAACATTGGCCCGCGAGCTCGAAGTGCCTGTCCTCGCACTCTCACAGCTGTCCCGTGAAGTCGAGAAGCGTGGTGGCAAACCCCGTCTTTCCGACCTCCGCGACTCCGGTTCCATCGAACAGGATGCTGACGTGGTCATGTTCATTCACCGCGAATCGGATCACGACATGGGTGGTCGCAAAGAAGAGACCGAGATCCTCATCGAAAAGCACCGCAATGGTCCCACCGGCGTGGCCAAACTCTTCTTCGATAGCAAGAAGACGACATTCCTCAGTATGGATAAGGCTGATTTTGGTGGATTTGAGAAGATGTAATTTGTATGGACTCCCTCCACCGCCTCGAAGAAATATTCGCGAAATTCCCCGGTATCGGCCCGCGTCAGGCGAGGCGTTTTGTGTATTATTTACTGAACAAATCCCCTTCGTTTATACAAGAATTTACGCGGCTGGTTGAAGAGGTCAAAAAATCGAGCAGTGAATGTGAGCAGTGCCATCGGTTTTTTGTGATTGGTGCAACATCTGGCCAAGGGAAATTGTGCTCGATTTGTACTGATAAGAGCCGCGACAGTTCGATCCTCATGATTGTGGCGCGCGACTCGGATCTTGAAACTGTTGAAAAAAGTGGAGCCTATAAGGGCCTCTATTTTGTGCTGGGTGGAACCATTCCGGTACTCGACAAGGAACCAGATAAGAGGATCAGATTGAAGTTGTTGCTGGAGAGAGTTTCAGATGTTTTGGCGGCACAAGAAGGCGCGCTCAAAGAAGTGATACTTTCACTCAACACAACACCCGACGGCGAACACACCGCCATCATCGTCAAAGAGGCTTTACTGAAAGTGACAACAAATTCGTCACTTTCTATTTCAGTGCTGGGAAGAGGCCTCTCCACCGGCGCAGAGCTTGAATATGTAGATGGTGAGACCATCAAGAATGCCCTGAAAAATCGGCAGTAAAATATTACAAATTATATTAAAAAAACCGCCATTCAGACGGTTTTTTATTTGAGACTATCAATCTTCACCTTGAAGAAAGGCTGGCGATGGCCATTTTTCTTGTGATAGCGGCTCTTTTGTTTGTAGTGAACGACGACGATCTTGGGAGCACGGCCAATCTCGGTGATAGTACCTGCGACAGAGGCCTTGGCGATGTAAGGAGAGCCGATAGTGGTATTCTTGCCGTCATCAACCAGGAGCACCTTGTCGAAAGTGATCTTGTCCCCTTCTTTGTGGGTGCCGGAAAGCTTCTCGATGGCGATAACATCGCCCTTTGAGACCGTATATTGCTTGCCGCCGGTGGCTATAACTGCAAATTCCATAGTTCGAACATTATACATGAAGTCGCCCAAAAGGCAAATAATACCTACACCTCCTCCCTCTCCGGTCCTTCAACCAACCCCACCTCGATCCCCGGCGCCTCCCCTGTGATGCGTAGTACATCCTTATCCACCTTCTTGAGCTCCTTCCCCGACGTATTGTAATGATTAACCACCGTCGAGAGCGACACCCCGAGCTTCACATGATACTCCTCATATTTCTTGAGATGCGTACCGAGCTGGCCCACATGCTTGACGATATCCTTGGCGGTTTCCTCGATGACCATGG
>CAYZZN010000048.1:0-5355 GCA_964483165.1 uncultured Candidatus Saccharibacteria bacterium | reverse complement strand
TGCGTCGCAAAACACATCTCCTCTTGTCTGGTCCGAACGGCATAGGGAAGAGTACGTTGCTGGAAAAGATCGTGAATGGCGCGGAGGGAGTTTCCATTGCTCCCGGCGTTCGCGTCGGCTACTACCGTCAGGATTTTTCTATGATGGATTTCAATGACACGGTGTATCAGTCTCTCGAAAAAATAATTCGTTCAGTTGAAGGACGTCTCATTGAAACTGAATTGCGCGCAGTGGCCGCCAGTTTCCTGATCGGTGCCGATGCTATCCACACGAGGATCGGTTCGTTGTCAGAAGGGCAGAAAGGTCTCGTCGCATTCGCGCGTCTGGTCCTCCTGAAGCCGGGGCTCCTCATTCTCGATGAACCGACTAACCATATCAATTTCCGCCATTTGCCCGTGATCGCCAAGGCGCTGGATCAATATGAAGGAGCGATGATCCTCGTTTCCCACGTGCCGGAGTTCGTGAAGCAGGTGAGGGTGGATGAGGTGCTGGATTTGGAGAAATAAAGTATAATCAACTCATCGGGGCCCTCTCATGTCTCATAGCGACCACACTCGCACTCGCGCATTTCCACGCGCCATACTCCACGTCGACGGCGATTCTTTTTTCGTGTCGTGCGAACTGACAAAGATGCCGTGGCTTCGGGGCAAGCCGGTGGTGACCGGGCTGGAACGGGGCATCGCCTCGGCCATGAGTCCCGAAGCCAAGGCTCGTGGCATACATCGCGGCATGCGGATCGGGGACATGCACAGGGTCTGTCCAGAGGTGATCATTCTGCCGTCCAACTATGACGACTATGTCATCTACGCGCGTCGGATGTACAACATTGTTCGGCGGTATACGTCCGAGGTGGAGGAATACAGCATCGATGAATGCTTCGCTGATCTCACCGGCTGTGATGTCAGTCATGGTATGTCGTATGAAGAACTGGCACGAGCTATCCAAAAGGAGCTCTATGACTACCTCGGCATCACGTTCTCGGTGGGGCTGTCGGTGAATAAGGTCATGGCCAAGATCGCTTCCAAGTGGAACAAGCCGAATGGACTCACTCTGATCTCCGCGCCGGAAATTCCTGCATATTTGTCAGGATTGGCCATTGGTAAAGTCTGGGGCATAGGGAAGAGCTCAACGCTGATGCTCCACAAATTGGGGATCACTACTGCGGCCGATCTAGCTGCCAAAGACCGGACATGGTTGGTCGAGCATTGTGCACGGCCACTCCGTGAGATATATGAAGAATTCCACGGCGCCTATATCATGAAAGTCTCATCTATCCGTTCAGACGATCAGAAATCTATCCAGAAGACGGGCACATTCCGTCCGCCATCCAAGAGCCGATCATTCCTCTTCTCCCAGTTGTCGAATAATATCGAGAATGCCTGCATCAAACTGCGCGCGCAAGGGATGGTGACAACGCATGTTTCATTTTTTATAAAAACACAGGAATTCAACTATATCGGCACTGATCTGCGTCTACCCGAAGCAGTCGCCACGCCGCAGGCCATCATCTCTGCTATCGTGCCGTATTTCAACCGATTGTTCCTCCCTGATATCTTGTATCGGGCCACCGGGGTGACGCTGTCAGGACTGGAACCTGCCGATCTGCGCGCCGATGGCTTGTTCGGTCCTGCGCCGGAAGTTGAAAAGTCGCGCATCCTATTTCGGACAATAGACACATTGGCGCACAGATACGGGAGACGTAGTGTTTTCCTAGGATCCAGTTTGCGGGCCCGGCACGCGGAGGGACCGGAAGACGGTAAAAAGTTCTCCCTCCCATTCTTGGGTGAGGTGAGGTAAAATATATCCATGTCACCACTCCCAGAAAAATTTAACGAAGAAAGAAAACAAGTCCAAGGAGCCGTGCGCGAACGCATGATGGCTTCCATCACAGGCGCACTCGGACTTATTGTCGGTCTGGCTTGGAATGATGCGGTCAAGAGTGCGATCGAGTCGGTGTTTCCCGTCGGTTCCGGAATTTCGGCAAAGTTCATCTATGCCATCGTTCTGACGCTGGTCATCGCCATCGCGATCTACTACATCTCGAAATTCTTCGAAAAGAAAGCGGAATAGTGCACTTTCCCATTAAAAAACGCCCGACAGGGAGTCGGGCGAGTGATTTTCAGACGGGCAGAATGTTTTTCATTCGTGCCACGTATTCGACGAGGAATGCGAGTTTGTGTTCGTCTGGTATGTTGGTGAGCAGATCCAGGCCGGAATGATCCTCATTCAGGCCCGCGTGCCACCTGTTCGTATCTACGGTGCGGAACGTGCGGCACACAAATTCGAACGCACTTTCGTCATAGGGCAGATGCCCCGATTCCATGACGAGTTGACCGCATTCGTCGACCGGATTTTCTTCAGCAAGTTTGACTGATAGTCGGTGATCCGCCGGAGTCGCGGTCAGCGATACTGTCTGTCGTCCTGACGATGAGGTCTTCATATTTTGTGAGGCGTATATCTTTTACCACTGTATCATAGTTGTGATAGATGTGTCAATTTTTACCTTTCTTTCCGTAATGTTTTTTGCAAAAAACACTTGACTTTTGCATTTTTTCGGCTATACTGTAGGTGTAAGATGTTTGAGAATCAGGACTTCAGGAGACAGATGGTAACGATATCGGCTTCATTGACTCATTTGCACGCAGCTTGTCAGACAGCCTCACCGCCCCGATATCATTTTCACCATCCCTCTCTCCTCAATTCCATTCTCCCCAGTTCTTTTTCCCTTTCGCCCGTTGACTTCATGTCGACGGGCTTTTTTATTGACAGGACTGCCTCTTGCCACAAAACATATACTGTGCTATTATTATGACACCATGACTACATTCATGAACCAAATCAATAAGAGTTCACCGCGCCTCTATGCGTGGGTGTCTGGCGCGTGCGCGCCGGCACATGAATGGCTCACTGTCCCGAATAGTTGATCTGTATAGATCGAGTATTTGAGACATCGTGCCATCCGGCACGATGTTTTGTTCTGAGCTCTTTGTTCGTAGCACATCACAATCACATACAACACAAAGGAAACCATATGGACGACGAAAAACGGGTAGCCGCGGCATCATTCCGCGAATATATCGACAACGCGCGGCAGACCAGCAAGGTCTTCCGCTGGATGTGGACAGAAGTCACCACGCCCTTGAGCCGACGAAAACTCTACTGGATGTTCGTTGGTCTGGCTTTCATCATCACGATGCAGGCCTTCCAACCGGGAGCAATCAGTTTTGTCTTCACCGGACTTGCTCAACATGACCGACATTTGGTCACCACCGGTCTCGTAACTTTTTTCTGTTGCATCATACTGCAGAAAATCGGAGACAAATTCCAGGAATCGGCCCGTGAATGGGTCCTTGGGCTCAATTGGGTCCGTTTGGACGACCGTATCACGGAGCTGTTCTTCGAGAAGTCGGTGGGACAGCATATTCATGAAGGGACCACGCTCTCAGTGTCGAACATCGACAAAGGACGATGGAAACTTCTGGATCTACAAGGCTTGTTTCTATTCGAGGCTATCCCGGTCATCGCACAGCTCCTCATCTCGGTCACACTGGTCTGGATATTGAGTTGGATGGCCGGACTCATCATGACCACCATGGTTGCGATATACATCGGCTGGTCACTCTACCTCAACCTCAAGGTCAATCAAGTCTGCACCCCCATTGACAAAGATTCTCGCGCCCTCAATAGGCGCCGGGTCGAACGATGGGAACGGATTGAACGGGTCAAAGTATCGGGTCAGGAAGAGTATGAGCTTCAGGATATGTCGAAGATATTTGGCGACATCATGACGCGTGACCGCAACTTCTGGCTCTGGTTCATCAGTCGAGCAAATGTGCGCGGAATGCTCAATGCGGTCGGTCTCACCACAGTCATGTGCTACGGCACGTATCTGGTGTGGACGGGGAAATGGCAGATCGGATTCCTGTATCCCTTGTTCGTATGGTCTACGCGTGTTTCGGAGAATATCTGGAAGCTCGGCGCCATCGAACATCAGATCAATTGGAATATGCCCGCGGTCAAATCGATGATCGAGGCATTGTCCATTCCGCCCACCATCGTGGATAGAGCGGACGCGACGATGTTGGATCATACGACAGCACATCGCATCGAGTTTGTGAGCATGTCGCATACCTATCCGGCAGAAACAAAGAAAACGGAAGATATGCCGCCGGCGCTCACGAAAGTGAACTTCATGATCCGTGAAGGTGAAAAAGTTGCTCTGCTCGGATCGAGTGGTTCGGGCAAGACAACAGTCATGCGCAAACTGCTACGGTTCGATGATCCGTCATCAGGTTCCATCCTGATCGACGGCGTCGATCTCCGGAATATCGTGCAAAAGTCGTGGCGGCGTGGCATCGGGTACATCCCGCAACAGTCGCAGGTATTCGACGGGACCATCAGGTACAACCTGACCTACGGACTCTCACATGAAGAACGTGCGGCTATTGCCGACGATGATCTGTGGACGCTCATGAAGCTTCTCAAGATCGACTTCGGCGAACGACTCACCGAAGGACTCAACACCATTGTCGGCAAGAATGGTATCAAGCTCTCCGGTGGTCAGGCGCAACGCCTGATGATCGGTGCGGCGGTGATGCGTCGGCCCTGGCTCCTGGTGGTGGATGAGGCGACATCAAGTCTCGACTCGACGACTGAAAAGCAAGTGCAGGAAGGGCTTCAGCAAGTTCTTGCCGGCAATGCGACTAGCGCGCTGATCGTCGCTCATCGCTTGAGTACGGTGCGTCATCTCTGTAATACGTTCGTCGTCCTCAAGGCGGCCAACGAAGTGCAGAATGGCGACTCGCAAGTTGAAGCTGTCGCTTCTTCCTTTGAAGAGTTGTATCGCATCTCTCCGACGTTCAAACGTCTGGCGGATGATCAAGGAATAAAAATCTGAGTTCTTTTCACACACCCTGCTTTGTCCTGCAAATTGCGGAGACGAGGCGGGGTGTTTTTTTGTATGGGATAAGATACAAGTGAAAATCTTCATCATTTCTCCTACCTTTCTTCACTGTTTCTTCATTTCGGTTTGATAAGGTTATCTAGATGGATAAAAAACTGGATAACCAACACATAAAAGATTTTGACTCATGGATTTCCAAGAAGAAAGTAGTTCATGAGAAGAACAATAAATTGATATTCAAGGAGAGGGATATCTGGTGGTGTTTTCTTGGGTGTAATGTGGGCAGTGAAGAGGATGGAAAGGGAAGCGATTTTTTGAGACCTGTAATTATATTTCGCGTATTTACTGATCAGACTGCTTGGGTGATTCCTCTTACAACGAAAAAATGGCCTAAAGACAGTAGGATTCACTATATGTTTACTCATCAGGGAGTTACTCGAACTGCCAAGATC
>CAYZZN010000047.1:0-5398 GCA_964483165.1 uncultured Candidatus Saccharibacteria bacterium | reverse complement strand
CACATTAATATTAAGCGGCTTCACCAATGTGCTCGGAATATCCACCAATCTCGGATCGATGGTGCGGAGGATGAGGTATGAACAGAGGACGAGCAACAATCCTTGCACAGCGTTCCAGATGATCTTTCTCCCCTCCTCCTTGCCAGTGAACGAATCAGTGGTTGTGTACTTGAATCCGCCATAGACGATGACGCCGACAGCTGCAACAGCCGCGAGTGCGATGACTAAATTGAATAGATACTGCACGTAGGTATCGAACTTCACCTGTTTTATCGGTTGTCCTGCCTGACAGTCCTGCGTGCCATCATTTATACAAGGTAATGGTTCGAGGAGTGTGTATTGGGGAGCATTGTTGATGTTATAGCAAGGATTATTTGTCTCCTTTTTGTCTGCCTCGCTACAGTCCGCTCCCGGATTCCCGGTCTGGGCGTATGAAACGGTGGGGTTCATGGATGAAACCATGATCATCACGAATGCATTCACGACAAAAAACAATCTGAGCCCTGCCGATATGTTCTTGGAAGTGTTGTTAATCATGAAAATTAAAACGTTACTGGTTCATTCTGGGTTGATTTCTCAGCGGTGTATGAAGCCGTGAATCCTGAGCTTATTCCTTGGAGTATTTTAGCAGGATTTCTGATGTCGAGAAGTATGTCTGATGTTCCGACTGCGTTGGCAGGGGCACGGAGGACGACTGATTCTTTGGACGTTAGTTCATTGCGGATCGATCCGTTGACCGACCAGGACCAGGTAAATCCGGCTATACCCCCGGCAGGCTTATTGAATCCGAATGGAGAAGCGGTGACTGTCGTCTCTTTTTGTGTGCCGATACGAAGAGTGTCTGTTATGGATCGATTGAACAGGGTTCCATAGAGGGGGTCATCAACATAGAATCGTACAACTGGCCCACCGAAAGAAATCTGGGCAAGAGCCGCAGCACGCGCGGTATTGTCGGGAGATGCTGCAGTTACGCTCACATCAAAAGGTCGTGGCACGATGTCCCCTACGAGGGTGATGGATTGTTTTCCATAGCCGCTTTGGGATTCGAGTACGCGACCATTACGCTTCCATTCATAACTGAGTGTCTTCGGATCGTATTCGACTCCGGCGGAATTGGCGATATGGGGAATGGCTACGATCTCAATGCTGTTTTGGTATACCGGCGAGAGTTTGCCCCGGAAGAAAGGAGGAACGTATCCGTCGGTCTCGATGATCATGTCGACTGATCCTGATCCGACGGTGATGGATGAGCTCACCGTTCTGCCATCAGTTGTTGTTAGGTTCACATTGACAACTGTTTTCTTGCCCAGTGCCGGCGCTTGCACTTCGAGTGTGGTGAGACCGGTGCCGCTCTGGGCCTGTGTTCCGTTGGTGGTCCAGGTTATCTTGGCTGTGTTGATGTCGAGAATGAAGCTCCGTGCCGTGATAGTCACCGTCTGGCCTGGTATAGGGTTGTCGGTCGATGCCGACAACTCGAGTCCACCCACTGAAATAGGAACTTGAGCGGAGGCCGAGAGTGTGACAAAACAAAAAGTGATGAGAAAAAATGAGAGGAAACGGTATTTCATTGAGCTTATTTTACCAATAAATCAATGTATTAGCGACGAGATGCGTGGATAGTGTTATTTTGTCAGTCCTCCGTTGGGTGCGCGGACTCCTCCGTGGTTGGCAGGTACTATAGGTGGTGGTCGTCGAATGCCATCACTCACCTTTCCTCCCTGTCCAGCCCCGGCAACTGAACTCACCGGTAATCCGGTCTTGTCTTCCAGATAGGTCATGACCAAGATAACAATCATACCTACTATGATGGTAGGTAATTCTTGGACCACCGGGATAACCTCCGCGATCATCGAAATGAGTCGTGTCGTACCCTGTTTTCCACCCATCATACGTATTCCCCTTTTTGAAAAGTATAATTTCCCCATCAACAGCCAGAATGTTGGGCCGACGAGTATACCCACGAACGGGATGAGTGTGAGGAGGTCGGCGATGCCGGCGAGAATGATCAACCCGATCGCGTGCTTTAATGGTATCCGATATGTTTTTCCTTCAGCCATGGGCGTATTATAGCAGAATCAACCGTCATCCTCGTGGAGTCGCTGATTATTTACCCCCCGCTTGTTCCAGATCCCTCTTTGCCTGCTGTATCTGCATGACCTGAGCTGGATTGGTGGTGATGATCTGGTCTTCCGTGTATGAACCGACAACTTTGATGGCGACGTGTTTCAAGCCCACGAAGAATATACCCTCTCCGACGTCTGATTCGAGCAGGAGGAATTTTTCTTCATCAGTCAGATTGAATGTTTTTTGGACGTGATCAATGACTGTTGGTGATTGTTTGAGGAGAATCTGGATGGATGAGTTGGTCACGATGGGCAGACCGTACGGTGAATTCAAGAAGTCGTCCACGTCCTGTGTGATAGTGGAAAGTCCCAAGAAATATTTGCGTCCGCGCTTGGCGAGACTGAACAAGAATGAAGCAGTGTCTTCTGATTTCATCATCCACCACGCCTCATCGATGACGAGCAGGCGCTTTTTCAGATTCTTGCGGATGGCGTTCCATATATAGTGTGTGACGATATACATGGCCACCGGTTTGAGCTCGTCTTCCATGTCGCGGAGTGAGAAGACGACGAACTTCTTGTTGATGTCGACGTTCGATGGCCTGTTGATGAAGCCGGCCCACGTTCCTTTGGTGTATTTTGATAGACGTTGGACGAGTGAGTCGCCACCTTCCATTCCCGCCAATACCAGCTCAAAGTCAGAGAGGAGTGGTGGCTCCACTGTGCGGAAATCGGCCTCTGGAGTGATGTCCTTGAGTGCGTATGTCTCGCTGATAGCGCGGTCGATGATAGCGTCTTCTTCCTGGGTTAGTCCGCCGAGCATGATGCGGAAGAGACCCACCAAGTTGATGATGTTCGAGCGAAGGACATCGGATGCCGACTCATCTTCACGCGGGATGGGCAGATCAAACGGGTTGATGTGGTGCTCTGAGTTGAGCGAGATGTTAAAGTACTTCCCTCCCGTGGCTTCTGCCATATACTCATACTCCTTTTCTGGATCGATGACGATCACATCGGTATCGAACATGAGCGTGCGCAGGATTTCGAGCTTAGTATTGTATGATTTTCCAGCACCGGCAGTGGCGAAGGTAACGGAGTTGTAGTTTTCGAGCGAGAATCGATCAAACAGGATGAGCGACGAGTTGTGGCGGTTGATACCGTACAAAATACCCTTGTCCGAGGTCAGGTCAAATGACACGAATGGGAAAAGTGAGGACAATGGCGAGGAATTGAGTTTGGAATGAACACCCAACTGGTCATCAGCTATCGGAATGACTGATTTGAAGCCTTGTTCTTGTTGGAAGAGCGCCGGCTTCACATAGATGAGCTTGGATTCGAGGATGGATTTGATCTCCGACTCCAGCTTGTCGAGCTCTCCCTCGGTATCAGCAAATAATGTGATGTATACACCTACGTCAAACAAGTGCTCTTGCGCCTGCATGAGCTGATCGCGGAGTTGTTCGAGATCTTGGTACGCGGTATCCAGTGCAGGATCACGGACGAGGCCCTTGTCTTCCCTACGGGAGATCTGGCTCTGCACCTCAGCAACTTTCTTCTGGAAATGGCGCAGGATCTTGGCCGTGTCTACTGGATGGATGAATATTGAGATGTTGAAAATCTTGTCGAGGTTGATGATGGGAGCGAACCAGCTTTCGTCGAGGAAGCGTGGGTATGAAATGACGAAGAGTGTGCGGCCGATCTTTTCACCCAAGTTGATATCCTTGGGACTGATCTTCAGGGCCGATGGAGAGATGACGTCTTTGAGCTCCAAGACTCCGGCCTGGTAGATTTCTTCCGGCAAAATAGAAACGATGGGAGATCGTTCGTCATTCTTGCCGAATAATTTTGAAAAAATGGACATAAATAGTTAGGTGATTTGGATAGGTTTCTCGGTTTCGCCCGGATTGAACAATTTGTAGAACAATTCTACCACTTCCTCGGTGCCGAGCTCGGCCGCGCGCACGCCACAACGAACCAGTCCCTGCTCGACGACGGCCACGCGCTGTTCGAGCTGACTGCGGTATTCCTGGAATTGCGCGTCGGCTGATTCACTGACGCTTTTCTCCGATTTCTTGCCGGGCATCATGGCTGAGAGGGGGTTTTTGCTGGCGCTTATCATCGGCGGATCATATGGGATGACCACGAAGAAGCTTTTCGACATGATATTGGTACTCTCGACGAAGGTGCGGATGAAGTCGATGTATTCACGCACCTGTATCTTCATGAGTTCGGTGGCCTGCTCCTTGTAGCGGTCCTCGAGGAGCGCAATGTACGGACGGATGTCGAGCTTCTTGGACTGCACGAATATCTGGATGGAGAAATCCAGTGAGTTCACGAAGTTCTGGAACTGCATCAAGATGGAACTCTGTTCATCCTGCGACTTGAGCGCGAAGTTGAGGGATGAGGCGAGAATGACCGCGCGCATGCCACCGTTCTTCAAGATGATGACGCCGTCGCGTATCTCCTGTATCGGGATGAAATCCTGGGTTGTTTTTGATGGAGCGGCCATTAGCGTTGGTTTTTATTGGAATAGACGCTCTCTTTGATATCAAGACTCCAGCTCAGATCCTTGAGTTTGCTACCTGATATCTTGGGCACCATGATAGAGGCATAGTTCTTGGCGTCTTTGACCGCTGCTGTTTCGGTCTTGGGCTTTTGCTTGTCTTCTTTCTTCCATATATAGAGCTTGCCACCGAGATAATATTTGAACGCCGACTCGACGACATTCACGAATGGTTTGTTATTGATTTTGTAGAATGCGAACGCGAAGGAAATGCCCATGATCACAATGATAGGGATCACCGCCAGGAGCAGGCTATTGAAAAACACGTATACAAGGAAAGACAACCCTCCCCCACCTGCCAGATAAATGAACTGCTTCAGGGTAAGAGGCCCGAATATCTTGTCTTCAACCTCGATAAATTGGGGAACTTGGAATCGCATCGCCTTCTATTATAGCGACAAGTGAGGAACTATGAAAGGTCCCTTTCATAGGATCCGAACGCAGTCGATATATGAGCGAAGCGAATATAGCGTTTCTACTTGAATGCTTCCCTATATGGGTCAGGTCCCGTGGGTTTCGCCGGGATTTTCTTTACTTCTAGGTTTGAAGCGGTTGGAGGAGGGGTTGTAGGTTGCCCACCAGTGACTTTGCTCTCACTCTGTCCGGCTGGAGTACTGAGAAGATAGTCAACTAATGGTTCGGTATGATTTTCCGCCGGCTTTGATGAACCAGTCGGGCTGTCTCCTGTAGGAAGATTTGCTGGTGCAAGACCGACATGAGGTGGATTTTCAAGGCCGTTCAGGATCTGGTCGCGGTCGGCTGAGGTGACGTC
>CAYZZN010000046.1:0-5442 GCA_964483165.1 uncultured Candidatus Saccharibacteria bacterium | reverse complement strand
ATCTCGCCAGACAATCACTTTCTTTCCTTTGACCAACATTTTGGCATGGAGTGCAGTTTCAAGACAATGAGAAACATCCAGGGCCTCATCTGCATAAATCCCGCTGGCTTGATCTGCGGTGGCGAAGCCTGTATACCCAGCCTCCATAATGTCCTCGAGTAGCTGACGTCTTCCATCGGCGACAGTATAGTCTTTGTCCAACGTAAACGTATCGATAGCAATAATTCTAGTTTGCATTCTTTACCTTTCGACTGTTTGCATTAACGTACCACTTAATGTATACTATGTCAATAAAAGAGCGTGTCCCGATATGCTATAGTGCTGACACGATTCATTAATTATTCGGCTAATCAAAAAGAAATCCATGCTCATCCCCACCGTCATCGAAAAATCATCATTCGGCGAACGCGCCTATGACATATATTCACGCCTCCTCAAGGATAATATTATTTTCTTGGGCGGACCTATCGATGACCACATGGCTAACCTCGTGATTGCTCAGCTCCTCTTTCTGCAATCAGAAGATCCGAAGAAGGAAGTTCAGTTGTATATCAATTCACCGGGCGGATCAGTTACGTCCACTCTCGCTATCATCGACACTATGACGCATATCAAGAATGATGTTTCCACGGTGTGTGTCGGTATCGCGGCTTCTGGTGCGGCACTCATCTTGTCATCGGGAACAAAAGGGAAGCGTGTCGCTCTTCCGAACGCGGAAGTCATGATCCATCAGCCACTCGGCGGTGCCGAAGGTCAAGCCTCGGATATTGAGATCAGCGCAAAGCATATCTTGAAGACGCGCGAGACCCTCAACAAAATGCTCGCCAAGAATACCGGACAAACACTCACCAAGATCGACAAGGACGTTGATCGAGATTTCTTCATGAGTGCAGATGAAGCAAAGAAATACGGCATCATCGATCAGGTCATGAACGGCAACAAGAAATAAATGCGTCTCCATAGATTCTACATCTCCGAATCTATCGGTCTTCAAACCGAGTTTTCCGTGAACTCAGCTGAACTCGTCAATCAGATTCGTCGAGTCTTTCGATTAAAAAATGAAGACAGCGTGATTGTGTTTGACGGTTCGGGATCTGACTACGTGTGTCGCATCGAAAATAGCGACAAGGATAGCATCACGTTCGCAGTGGTGGAATCATCACGCAGTCGGTCTATGCCTGAAACTAATGTCGTCCTGTGTGCGGCCATGGTCAAGAAAGATACCTTCGAATGGATTGCGGAGAAAGCGACTGAACTCGGCATCAGCAAAATAATCCCCATTATCGCCGAGCGGAGCGAAAAGAAATCCTTGAATGAGTCGCGTCTCAAAAAGATTGTGATCGAAGCAAGTGAGCAGTCGGGTCGCGGCACTATTCCGCTCATCGATCAGTCGCGGACTCTTGCAGATGCGGTGGCATGGATCTCGGAAAGAAGGATACCGGCAATTGCATTTCATATTGAAGGTGCACCTTTTGATGCCAGTGAATTTAAGCACGAAAATGAAAAGCAGTTTGAAATTTTTATAGGTCCGGAAGGCGGCTGGTCAGACGATGAAATAGCCCTGTTTCACACGAATAATATTCCTGTCCGATGCCTGGGAACCCAGGTTCTTCGGGCTGAAACGGCAGTGGTCGCCGCCCTCTCCTTGACAGTGCTCGGAAAATGATGCTAATTTCAGTTAGCGTATTGTTTCACAGTCTAGGAAAGAAAAAAACCCTGCCGCTCGCGAGCGACAGGGTTGTGAGATTTACCCCCTAACAATGAATAATGTAACTTGATGCTGTGAGATGTGCTCGTGTCGATCCAGGTGTGTCAGGTAGACAGCATTTACATCCATAGACAAGTTGCACACTATCGGTACGAGTGTTGAACTCTCAACAAAGAGCGAGTCTCCTGGTGCAAGGATCGGGCTCAGCATATGCCATACAGGCAGTCCATTCATTGATGGTGTTTGTGCTGGTTGCACGCTCATTGTTTCAACGACACCGAGTGCGTGACGGAGTCTGCCAAATGCCAAACGTGATCCGAGGGTCGGCACTGATCCTGACAATTGGAATGCTCCTGGGGTGCCCAGAACTTCAACAGACGCGACTTCGGTTGCTTCGCTTGGGGTCAAATCACAACGAAAGCCGACCAATGCAAACCACACAGGATCAGGACTGACTGGGTCGCTGAAGGGCGATCCGATTATTTTGTTGACGAACACCTGATGGTGCGCGAGTCCAGCTTCGATGGGTCCCGCATAGGGTCGCATAAGACCAGAATATATTTCTCTGACGAGTTTCATAGGTTTCTTTCTCTAAAAGAAATCTACTCTTATTGTGAGGAAAGTCAATTATTTCCCACCCTCCAAAAACTGGAATACCTTCTCATTGGTGAGTACCGTCTCCGCATAGACCGCGGCACGCTCGGTATCAGCATCCTTGTAGTGTTCGACGATGTGACTGACTTCTACGTCGATCTCTTTCTGATCAGGTTTAATATTCTCTTTCTTCGCGATCTCATTCAAGACCAATTGTAACTTCGCTTTCTTCTCGGCATGAGGTCTCCATTCGACGCGAATATCCTCGAGTGTTTTCTTTGCGTGCTTCAAGTAATCATCAAGCTTGACCCCCATACGTTCGATGTCTGCAGCAAACTGCGCCTGGGTGCGATCGAGTTCACTCTCGATCATGATATCTGGCATATCAATACTAGTAGCATCAGTGAGGGCGTCAGAAATCCGAATACGGAGCTTCTCCCGTACCTCGTCACTTTTTTGTACAGCGAGCATGTCCGAAAGCTTATTTTTGAAATCCGGTACGTCGGTAAAGTCTCCAAGCGTTTTTACAAAATCATCAGTGAGTTCTGGCATGGCCGCTTCAATCGCCTTGTCATGCTCTTCGGGCGTCATCTTGTCATGGTCGTGTCCCTCGTGGGAGGTGTGGCGTTTGCGGATCTTTAAGATTGCATCGTCGATGTCTTTTTCTGTAACAACGAGATCTTTCGGATCAGACTTTGTGGTCTGCTCGGCAGATATTTTCTTGTAGTCAGGCAATGTAACTTCGGGCACAACTGATGTGGTCGCTGTAAACTCGATTGGATTTCCTGAGGCCAGTTTCGTCACAGAGACATCTGGCTTTTCGATAGCGTCAATCTTCAGGTCAATAAGTATTTCGACGTATGCTTTTAGAAGAACAATCTCGGCGATTTTCTCAAGAACGGCCGACTCGCCGACTTTCGCTACAAGAATATTTTCAGGAACTTTACCTTTGCGAAATCCTTCGAGGGTTATTGAGTTATTGATGCTCTTGATTGCCTCGGAACGAAATGGTTCCCATGCTTGTGCTGAAATCGAGCCAGTAATCTGGACACGGGACTTATCGAGCTTTGTCACTGAAGCATTTGAATATAGTTGTGTATGTTGAGTCATGAAGGGGAGTCTACAGGAATGAGTCGTAGGAATCAAGATTTAAGATGTATGAACGAGAAAGGCCGCATCAATGCGGCCTTTCTTGGATCATAAATCTTAAGTCGTGCGATTCCTAGAAATTCTGTCCATCCAAACCATCTGTCGAAGCATCGAGGTCGGATTCGATCGAGGTGACATCATCCGATGTATTCGTAACTGGCTGTACGGATTCTTGAGCGGTATTCATCTCCATAGGTTCTACGGTGACGCGAGAGGCGAACAAATAGAGTGCGCCGATGATGAGAATGAGGATGGCTACCAAGATGGCGACGATAGGACCAACTTTCTTGTGTTCGGACGTAATCGTTACTACTGGAGGGGTGCTCATTGGAGGAACTGTTGATTGTGGCTGTTGATTGAGAGGATCCATGATGAATCTAGTGATTATTATTGAATAAGCTTAAGGGGTTGTTGAAGCGCTGGTGGTAGCAGTGACGTCGAGCTTGAGACCCATAGCGTGCGCGATAGCGACAATAACTTCATTGAGTGCCTTTTGTACATCCTTGACGGCCTTGATGGCGGTTTCGCCGAGTTCGCGAGGCTTGCTGAGATCGATGGCCACTGTAGTACTTGCTGTCACCTCGGGGGTAAACGCAATGAGCGCGTCTATGGACTCTTGGGCAATAACTATCTGTGCGTCTGCATTTTCGAGAGCAACCTTGGCTTCGGTGAGAGTTCTTCCGCTTTCTTCGGCCTTGGTGATGCGTGAGACGATGCGGTCACGGATCTGCTTGAGATTGGAGAGAGCAAGATTCAATTGTCGCACCAAAATATTCTTCCGAGCCTCGAACATGTCCCTGCGTAGGTCTGTGCGCTCCTGGCTGGTAGATGCATTCATGATGCGCATGCGTGTCTCGATGCGATCGTCATTCATTTCTTCGCGACCATCTTGCCTGACGTCCTTCAACTCTGCATGGGTTGAAGAGGCGAACTTGCCAAGCAACTTGTTGCGGGCATCTTCGTTGGCCTGAATATCTTCAGCTTTTGCTCTGATAGCATTGCGAAGCATAGGAAGTCCTGGCTTCGGGCGGGCATATTCATCGTCATGTCGAACCTCAACTTCAGCAGAAGTACTCGCTGAAATGGTCACGGCGGCGTCAGTCTCCCCGTCCTCGGCGTGAGCTTGGGATACCGGGGGAAGCGCGACAATGAGGGCCAGAATGGCGAGTACGTACAAATAATGGTATTTTTTCATTGATATAGTGAGGATTAAGGCCACAAAATAGTGGTATTGACCAGTATAGCACATATAAAAAAGCCGCCGAAGGTCGTTCGGCGGCAAGGCTCCAGGCATTTCTCAGAAGTCGAGTGGTCTGCCCTCGTGACAGTTCGAGCATCGGAGCGAGTTATCCAAGAGTCTCATTTGGTGACCACATGATGGACAGTTCATATGGTTGATGGTTGCCACGCCAAGCTGGGGTAGGTCGGTAAGGCGGCTCAACATTAACTGGTGAATCCGTGCGAGCACGGCGATTCTGTCGCCAACCATGAACAGGAAGTGCTGAACGATACGTTTCTGTAGGAGTTCCGGCGTATTATCCTGCAGGCGGTCAATAACGAACCGGTGCTGTAAGGATGATGATTCGCTCTGTGGAAGGGTAAAATCTTTGAGGGTCAAATGGATTTCGATAGAGTTTGCCCCAATGAAGTGGTACCTAAAGCTCTCCAAAAGAGACTCGAGGTTGCCCGTTGATTGGATCCCTTCGAGTGCCGCCGTCTGAAGATCTTTTTCTGCTTGCTCGAATGTTTGCGGCGCTGGCTCGGCGTTAGCGTTCATTATGTTCCTTTGTGTTGTGGTTGTACGTTTCGATAATCTGTTTCGATACTACTACCTTCTTAATTTCTGTCAAACAAAAAAGCCGACCTATTCAGGCCGGCTTTTTTAAGGTTACTTCCAAAGAAAACTAAACCAAGAACGCCACGATCAGCAACGCCACAATGTTCAAAATCTTGATCATCGGGTTGATGGCAGGACCAGCAGTGTCCTTGTA
>CAYZZN010000045.1:5074-5470 GCA_964483165.1 uncultured Candidatus Saccharibacteria bacterium | reverse complement strand
TCATCACAATTAAATTTAAATTTTCCGTTATGTGATGCCGCATTCCTGACATGTCTAAAAAACTCAAAAAGTGGATCGTTGATATTTAACCCCTGCTTTTTCACTTTTTCGTAACAACTATTTATAAAAATATAAGCTGACAAGTGAATGAAATTATTTTCTTCAGGAGAAGGCAACTCATCAAAATTAATGGTGAGAAATTCCCCTTTTGTTGTCGCTAGAGTAACTAATCTCAATTCATTTTCAGGGAAGAATTTTTTTGAATACTTCTCAAGAGACGGGAGATGTAAACAAAATAAAAAATGGCCGATATTTTCATAGAAAAATCCATCCTCTGGATACTTTTTTTGCTGATAATACGTCATTATCTTATAATTCCCCCCCTCCCCTCCTTCA
>CAYZZN010000045.1:3588-5064 GCA_964483165.1 uncultured Candidatus Saccharibacteria bacterium | reverse complement strand
GCCGCCTTCTTTTCAGCTTTTTTCTCCCCCTCTAATTTATTTTCGATAGCAATCAACTCATCCCTGATCAACGCCGCCGTTTCAAAATCCAACATCTTCACCGCCTCCTCCATCGCCTCCTGCTTCTGCTTCATCAACAGCTTCGGATTCGTCCGCGCCAACTCCTCATCGATCTTCACCAGCTCATTCACGGCCTTATCATGCTCAGTGCGCAACTGATCGGTGATGTCATGGATGGCCTTGATGATGGTCTGCGGCGTGATGCCGTGCTTCTCATTGTGTGCAACTTGAATGGCGCGGCGGCGGTTGGTCTCCTTGATGGCGCGATCCATGGAGCCCGTCAGGTTATCGGCATAGAGGATGACGCGACCGGCGGCATTGCGGGCGGCGCGGCCGATGGTCTGGATGAGCGCCGTCTCACTGCGCAAAAAACCTTCCTTGTCGGCGTCGAGAATGCCAATGAGTGACACTTCCGGCAGATCCAGGCCTTCGCGCAACAGGTTGACCCCCACCACGATATCGTACTTCCCTCTGCGGAAATCCGTCAGGATATTGATGCGCTCAATAGTCTTGATGTCGCTGTGCAGATACGCGGCTTTGATCTTTTTTTCCTTAAGAAATTCCGAGAGGTCTTCGGCCATCTTCTTGGTCAATGTGGTCGCGATGACGCGATCGCCTTTCGTGATGGTCTTCTCAGCCTCTTCGATAAAATCAAAGATTTGGCCCAGATATTTGCCATTCTCGCGAATCGGCCTGATCTCTACCACCGGATCAACAAGCCCCGTCGGACGGATGACCTGCTCCACCACTTGTTTGCTGGTCTCCGCCTCATATTTGCCTGGCGTAGCAGAGGTATAGATCATCGGACCCACACGCGTCAGGAATTCATCGAACTTGAGCGGGCGGTTGTCCTTGGCCGACGGCAGGCGGAAGCCGTGATCCACCAGCGTATTCTTGCGCGAGGCGTCGCCAGCATACATACCATTGAGTTGCGGAATAGTCACATGAGACTCATCGATGATAGTCAGGAAGTCAGGTTCCCCATTCTTGTTGTGCGGAAAATAGGAGAGCAAGGTATGCGGCGGCTCGCCCGGCATCATGCCCGAAAAGTGGCGTGAATAGTTCTCGATGCCGTTGGTGTAGCCGATCTCTTTGATCATGGAGAGATCATACTTCACGCGACGCTTGAGGCGCTCGGCCTCGAGGACCTTCCCTTCTTTTTCCAGAACCTTGAGACGATCGGCCAGCTCGGCTTGAATAGTCTTGTACGCGCGTTCACTCTGTTCATCAGTGGAGATGAAGTGCTTGGCCGGGAATATGAAAACTGTCTCATGTGTGCCCCTGACCGATCGTGAGACCGGATCGAGCTCGGTGATATTAGAAAGTGTACTGCCTTCGTATTCCAGACGATAAATAGTTTTATCATTCACCGGCATGACCTCCATGGTGTTGCCGATTGCCCTGAATTGGCCGGAC
>CAYZZN010000045.1:0-3539 GCA_964483165.1 uncultured Candidatus Saccharibacteria bacterium | reverse complement strand
GAAATGAATATCAATTAATTTTCGGATAAGTTCGGCCCGCGAGAGTTCCATACCGACTTTGAGTTTCAGATTTACCTTTTCATATTCTTCAGGGCTTCCCAAACCATATATACAAGAAACCGATGCAACAATGATGACATCTTTGCGCGTAAGCAGTGCTTGAGTAGATGCGTGGCGGAGTCGCTCGATCTCTTCGTTAATCATCGCCTCCTTTTCTATGTAGGTATCACTCGAAGGAATGTAGGCCTCCGGCTGATAGTAGTCGTAGTACGAGACGAAATAATGGACCGCATTGTTCGGGAAAAATTCACGATACTCCTGCGCCAGCTGTGCGGCCAGCGTTTTGTTGTGAGCAATGACTAGCGTCGGCTTGCCGTATTGGGTGATCACATTCGCGGCCGTGAATGTCTTGCCCGAACCAGTCACGCCGAGAAGGGTCTGCTTGTCGAAACCCTTTTTGAGCCCTTCTACGAGGCCAGAAATAGCCTTGGGCTGGTCCCCGGCAGGTGTGAGGGTGGTGGCGAGTTTGAAGGGTGACTGAGCCATGAATACCTAGTAAGAATCGCATATTTCAAGGCCTAAGCATACTTGACAGATAATGATCTAAATGATTATATTCATTTAAATGATTTGTCGCCACTTACGGCGACAAGATAGCCCTTCTTACTTGTTATGAAAAAATCTGTGCTCATATTTAGCCCCAGCTGCGGTGTTGATATCAACCAACTGAGAGAGGTGCTCGGGAGCGTGGGAGAGATGATGGTGCTCGTTGAAGAAGCCCTCACCGAAACTCACCTCTTGAACGACAACAGAGAGGTCATCTGGGAAGTCACTCTCAAGCAGCCGAATGTTTTGGGCTGTCGGTTATACATCGTCACTCGTGGAGGTCAGACCGTTTTGAAAGGACTCGACCTTCACAACGGGCTGTCCATGGATGATAACCATCGCGTGATTTTGGCCAACATCGGCTTTGACATCGTTGATGGAAAAGTCGCTATTGGCACAAAAACAAAACGGCTTGGCACCCGCGCCTTTCAAACGCTGGCGGACATCCAGAGTGCACTGAAAAAACAACTCGCCGCCCAGTAACCACCTCTTTACCTTCTTTGAACACCGGCGCAGCCCACCAGCTGCGCCGTTTTTTATACAAAACAACCTTTTATTAAGCCGTGTCTATAGGCCATAAGCATACTTGACTTTTGGCACTTAAATGTGGTATAATAGTATTAGATTCCGGATCATCCGGAATGCTTGAACAAAACAAAAGGATTTCGCTTGAAAAACAAATATAGCATCTTGGGAATGATCTGGGCTGCAATTTCCTATGCGTACATGGTCACCGGGGTAATTCTCAGTGGAGGCAAAGGTTTGACCTTCTCGACCTACCTTCTCTGGACTTCACTGGCCGTCATCGTGACGATCAACCTGAAGGCCCAGAAGATCGACAACCGACTGGTCACCATCTACGCCATCGGTGCAGGGAGTGTTTCCCTGTCACTGCTGTGTCTCGGAAAAAGTGGCTGGTCTTCGTTCGACACCATTGTCGCTATCCTGGTAATCATTTGCATTATTATCTGGAAGGTCGGCGGGCCTCGATTGGCACTGATCGCCATGGTTGTGGCAGGCCTCATCGCCGCCATGCCATTCACGATCATGACCTGGAAAAATCCCGAGTCGAGTCCAGTCATTGCGAACGTAGGTTTCCTCGCAGCAAATCTGTTCACGTACCTTGGTGCAAAGGAGTTTGGTGACAAACTTTACTCAGGTGTGAATACCTTGCTATGCGGGACCCTTGTTGCATTCTGGGTCTGCCACTACATCTGACCCAATCACTTCATCTCAGCGCGACCTCGGTTGCGCTGATTTTTTTATAAGAACTTATGACACCTCTCAACCAAGCCATTTTACAGAGTAAAAATACTTGACTTTTGACTAATAACTATGGTATAATATACAAGTAATTGTTCGTTGAAAAAGGTTGTCATTTCACTGCAGGAATTGGTCCCCTCGTGTGAGGAGATCAATTCTGTAGTGAACTGGAAACAACCAAAACAAACATAGAACTATGAGCATCAAAGAACGCTGGAACATCTTCCTCGACAGATATTTCTTCAAGATCGCCGGGACGGTCTTCGCACTGGCCTGCATGCTGTCCTTCGGATTTGTCGGATACCGCACCGTGGACGAATTCCGCAGTCGCAACCGGCCGCCCACATTGTGGTGGAATGAATACTTCGCAGTCCTCGACGACAAGAAGGTCGAGATCAGCGAGTCTCAGCACGGAGGCGAGAAAACGCCGACACGCATCGTCCACATCACTGCCGCAACGAATCATTTCGTCGGCATCACCGGCCATGATTACGATATGGACGGCACGTGGGACGCGATCTTCTGGGGCGGATATCCACAGGAGACCAACGGATGGAATTCGTATATCCGGACAGCAAAAGGCTGGCGCTGGAGCCCTTGTCCAGGCGATGAAAAGATGACTCCGATCCCCCAGGATGAGATCGCAAAGGCGCTTGCCGCCCTCGATGCATCCCTCACCAATCGGACCCTCGGTAACCTTGCCACTGTCTGGACGTACAAGAGTACTACAGACCTCAGACGATTCTGAGACATCATTCACCTCAGCGCGACCCTCACCGGTTGCGCTGATTTTTTTAACTTGGAGATTACTTGACTTTTTGATGTTAAGTGTTGTATAATGCGGTTTGAAACCTTCGAGAACATTATGAGAAAAATTATCGTAACGAACGCATTCAGCCTCAACATGCTGAGCGGGCACAAGTCCGTTAACATCCATCCGTTCGGACTGGAGAACGCCCGCCTCATGCTAGCAGACTGCAACTGGGAAAGCGCGGTCGGACACGCCGATACCGCACGAGTGTTCAGCCGTGAATTGGGAGTCGAGATCCCCTTCAACAGGACCACCATCCAAATCGAAGACAGCTCAGTGCTCCTGGTGGGACAGTACAAGGGTCCGCGATTGCCTGAAGGAGCGACGGAGCTCCCCAAAGGCGCAACTATCGAATGGACGCTGGTGAAAGTGTACGGGTGGGACCGACGAGGACTGAACTTCAACAGTCCCCTCAAATGGTTCAAAAAGAACCCGGAATCCGAATGCGTGTACAATCACAAGGTATGATCGTGTTACTGCCCTATCCAGCGCAACCCTCACCGGTTGCGCTGATTTTTTATTCTGACGAGCGAGGAGCGCGGGAATGTGTGTTACATTCACAGCGTCCGAGTCGAAGTCAGAAAAAAGGGTATTCATACCCTTTATAGTTGACACTTCCCCGATACAGAGTAGTCTATACCCTGAATTCGCATCAACTGGCTCATTGCCAACAACAAAGGATCCCATGAAGAAATTCATATTCTTCGTCGCATTGATGATCGCAACTATCGGTCTCTACAGCATGCCCACCAGAAGGCTCCCCTTTACGCCGATTCCTGAAATTACCGAGAAGATGAGTGCGTTACGGAAACAAGTTGACGCCTCCACATTCCTGTCTCCAGAACGAGCCCGTGCCGCA
>CAYZZN010000044.1:0-5994 GCA_964483165.1 uncultured Candidatus Saccharibacteria bacterium | reverse complement strand
AATTATCTCAGGAGATGTAGGAGTGTCAACAAGACTGGTGTCAGCGCATATCCGACGCTATTTACTTGAAAAATACTGCTCGAAATGTTCACAATGCGGATGGGGTGAGATTCACTCTGTCACGAAACGAATTCCACTCGAAATCGATCATATTGATGGTAACTCAAATAATAATCTGGAAAACAATTTACGCTTGCTCTGCCCCAATTGTCATTCGTTAACTCCCTATTTCAGAAATTTGAATAGAGGCAATGGCAGAAAATGGCGAACCGATAAGCTCAGCAAGATAGCCCAAACTACTTCCTCGTACTCGTCGCCGTCTTGACCGTACTCGTCGCCGCCAATTCTGGCACCAGAGCTTCTATATCCTCGATGGACTTGAATCCGTTGTACGTCTTGCCCTTGATGATGAGCGCAGGGTAGGGAGCTTTCACTTTGTTGATATTGGCGAGCGTCTTCAGCGCAGAGACATCAAGGTCAGAATCAAATGAATAAATGCGGATATTCACGTTGGGTGAATGCTGACGGATATAGGTGAGCACCTGGCCTTGGCGTGCGCAGTCGAGACAGTCTTTGCCGTAGAAGTAGAGTATGGTGAGGGGGCGTTTTGGGCATTTTGTCGCGGCATTGTTGATGAGCAGATAGTCTTTGATCTCGAGGAGTGAATAATAGCGTTTCAAGGTGATAACCTCCTCGTCGTTGCCACGGCCGATGGATTCCATATATGAGAGACGATCGGACAGATTGCCCAATTCCTGACCCAGAGCGGAACTGAACAGATCTTCGCAGGCGGCATCCTTGAGCAGATTGAACTGGGTTTCCGAGGAAAGAATGTTGATGGATACGGAGTCCTGGAGTGTGCGGAGTTCGTCGACTCGTTTGTCGTTGATGCGTGAACTGACCAGGAATGCAGTCACAAAAATGGCTGAAGTGATGATGAAGGCGAGAGCGTATTTTTTCCAGTCGGAAGTCATATATTTTTATCTCCACGCGACCTGTTTTCGCACAGCGACATTGGCGACAGATTTGATGATCCAGAAAGGGGCGATGAATGAGTAGATGAAGGTATAACAGACGACATCGCTCACTCGGGGTTTGTTTCCGTGCGACAAACGAGAGCCTATAAATATAATAAGGATGATGATACTGATGGCTACCATGCCACCCATCATGAGTGGTGACGTGTGGAGGTAAAACCAATCAAAGGAAGGCCATGACCACTCGAAGATGCGACTGCCAATGGCCTCATAATTGACGTAGGCGGTATGGATACGATCAACAAGGTCATAGAGGAGGGATACAACCACAAATATGACCAGGGCGGTGGAGAGGAGCATCATCGGTAGGATGAATCCTCCCAGATGCCCTAGGTTATGGTTGAAGATCATGGAACGATAATCGCGGAGATTGTTGAGGAACCCTGACGTCCAACGGACGCGTTGCGTGTATAGTTTCGGAATGGTGCGCGGAGAGGACGTGTAAATGACTGCGTCGTGGGCGTTGGCGATCTTGAGACCGTGGGATTGCATGCGCATGGCCATTTCCATGTCTTCGGTGTTGTGGGCCTTTTTGTAGTAGCCGATCTGTTCGAACACTGACTTTCTGAAAATCGAAAACGGTCCCGGTGTTACGTAGAGGGCGTTCAATTCGGCGAGGACACTGCGCAGAAACACACCGATGATGTACTCAACCTTTTGCAGTTTCTGGATGATGGTTCGCGGATTGTAGATATGGAGTGAGGGGACCACTGCCATAACCTCTGGATTATCGAAACGCTTCATGATGCGGGCGAGGGCATCTCTCTGGGCGTACGAATCAGCATCCAGGCATCCAACGAACGCCGTAGTGGCACGCTGGATGGCGAGATTGAGCGCGCTGTGCTTGCCGCCATTTTCTTTGTGGATGACTTGGATCTGTGGGTGCGCGGTGAATCCGTCGAGGACTATCGCGGTACCATCAGTCGATCCGTCATTCACGGCGATGATGCATAATTTGTCCGCGGGGTATTCAAGAGCGAGTATGGATTGGATGGTTCGAGCCACGGTCTTCTCTTCATTGAAACAGGGAACAACGATGGTGACCCCGGGCATATCAGGGTGGGACGCGGCGGGGATAGAAGTGCGGCCATGCAATGTTTTGCGGTGCTCAATATAGGTAATGAGCATGAACACCTCGAAATAGAGCGATGCAAAAAGGGCGCACAATGTGATGATTTCCCGAGGGGTTTCCATTGGGATTAAGTATGGCATACCACCAGGCTTTTTTCCATAAGGTGAAATATTCCGCCTTTTTTGCTACAGTAGAGTGTACGAATACAGATACATGCATATGAATCCCAACCAGAAAGGCCACCTGCACCCCATGACTCAGATGATCCGTGAGATCCAGACAATCTTCCAGGAGATCAGTTTTGAAGTTGCCCAAGGACCGGAATTGGAAACCGAATTCTACAATTTTGATGCGCTCAACATTCCCGCAAACCATCCTGCGCGCGCCATGCAGGACACCTTCTGGGTCAATCCGCTCAAAGGATCGAAGGAACGTTTGGTCCTGCGCACGCACACATCGCCTGTGCAGATCCGCTACATGCAGGCGCATAAGCCGCCGTTCAAGATCATTGTGCCAGGTAAGGTCTATCGTAACGAGGCTACTGATGCCACCCACGAAGCGCAGTTCTATCAGTTCGAGGGGCTCTATGTGGCCGAGAAGGTCTCTATGGCTGAACTCAAGGGTACGATGGAATACTTTTTCAAGAGATTGTTCGGCGATGATGTGAAGCTCCGTTTGCGACCGAGCTTCTTTCCATTCGTGGAGCCTGGTGTCGAAGCTGATATTTTCTTCAAAGGTCGCTGGCTCGAAGTCATGGGCGCGGGACCGGTTCACGAAAACGTTCTCCGGGCCGCCGGCATCGATCCGGACAAGTTCCAAGGGTTTGCCTTTGGCGGGGGTATTGATCGTCTCCTCATGATCAAATACGGATTGGATGATATTCGCGTGCTGTATTCGGGGGATCTGAGGTTTGTAAATCAGTTTTAATGAAAATCTCCTACACACAACTCCAGACCTATTTTGAAGAAGCTCTGCCGGCCGTAGAGGCGCTCGCAGAGGCTATTACTTTTGCCGTATTCGAGATCGAGGGTATCGAAGAGGTTGAAGGCGACTCGATCCTCGATATCAAAGTTTTGCCTGACCGTGCCTGTTATGCCAAATCATATGAAGGTATCGCGCGTGAGGTGTCCACTATTCTTGGGCTGAAAAAGAACGCGGAAAAGGTGAAGATTCCTGCTTCGTCACGATCGATCACCATTCACCTCTCGCAGATCAATGAGGTGCTTGGTTCCGACATATCACTCGGTGAAGCACGTTCTATTTTGGGACGTTTGGATCTGGGTATTGTCGAAAAAGACCACACGTTCGAATTGGCGATTCCAGGTGATAGGCAGGATTTACAGACGTGGCGTGATATTCCCGAAGAAATAGGGCGTATCTACGGATATGACAAGATCAAGGCTGTTTTGCCGAAGAATACCTCGTTCAAACCTGTTGTTGAAAAGACATTTTATCATGCGGAAAAGATCAAGAATCTGCTCACGGCACAAGGTTTTTCCGAAGTTTATTTGTACAGTTTAGTGCCACACGGGGTGTATGAAATCGAAAAGCCGTTGGCATCTGACAAGAATCATCTGAGGACCAATCTGACCGATGGGATAGTTAAAGCGCTTGAATTGAATGCGCGCAACGCCGATCTTCTGGGTCTTGATGAAATAAAAATTTTCGAAATCGGAAAAGTGTTTACGTCGGAAGGGGAGTATATGTCATTGGCCATCGGCATCAAGAATATAAAGAAGGCAAAAGGCGATGGTCAGGCCAAAGAAAAGATCAAGAAAGTTCGTGACGAAGTACTCAGAGTACTTGAAGCCAACGCCACCATTCTTTGTACTGTCGATGATTCGGGAGGCATTATTTCCTTGAATGGAGAAGCTGTCGGTATGACGAATAATTCCGACGGCGTGATGGAATTGAATCTGGATAAATTGGTTGCACCATTGGCCGACCCCGCTTCGTATGCTGATTTGAATTTCGGTAAAATCGTTTCCATTGAGTACAAGAAATTCTCGCAGTACCCATTCATTGTGCGCGACATCGCCGTTTTTACACCCGAATCCGTCTCGGCTGAAACAGTTTGGGAGGCTATTGAAAAGGGAATAACTGAAGCGGGAGCCGGCGCGAGTGGCACAAATTTACTAGCCCGTCATTCATTGTTCGACACATTCAAGAAAGATGGCAAAGTCTCGTACGCATTCCGTATGGTCTTCCAGTCTATGGAAAGGACGCTGACTGACGATGAGGCCAATGCGGTCATGGAAAAGATTTACGGCGAAATGAAAGGAAAGGGGTGGGAAGTGAGGTAAAAAGAGCTATTTTTATCCCCAACTCAGCCCTTATTTGACCCCAAAAAGTGCTTTCTTTGCCTACTCAAATCTGCTATAATTGAGAGGCAAAAGTCATCGAATATGAGCCCTAAAATACATTCCAGTTAAGCCATATTTTAGCGTTTTAGGACCAATCTTTTTTATTTATATCAACTTACCAAAAACTTCCCATGGCAACAGAAAAAGAGACCAAGAAATCAAAGAGCGGCGACGGATACGGCGCTGATTCCATCCAGGTGCTCGAAGGTCTCGAACCGGTGCGCAAGCGCCCCGGAATGTACATCGGTACCACAGGTCCCGATGGTCTCCACCATCTCATTACCGAAATTTTCGACAACTCACGCGACGAAGCGATGGGTGGTTTTGCCAATGATATCGAGATCACTCTGCTTCCGAACAATCGGGTGCGCGTGGTAGACAACGGTCGCGGTATTCCTGTCGACGTACACAAGCAGAGCAAAGTTTCTGCATTGGAAATGGTTATGACAGTTTTGCACGCCGGCGGTAAATTCGGCGGCGAAGATAGCGGCTACAAAGTTTCCGGTGGTCTCCACGGTGTGGGTGCATCGGTGGTCAATGCACTTTCGACCTACGCACAAGTGCTCGTCCACAAAGATGGCGGTATTTATATGCAGGAATACGCTATCGGCAAGCGCAAAGCAGCAGTCAAGAAGATCGGCTCAACCAAACTCCATGGAACTATCGTCACCTTCGAACCAGACCCGACTATTTTCAAGGAAGGAGTCATTTTTGATTTTAATCGCGTAGTCACTCACATGCGTCAGCAGGCGTATCTCGTCCGCGGTCTGCGTATTTCAGTTATTGATGCGCGCGAGCAAGTTGCCGGTTTTGGTTCCGACAATGAATTGTTCTTTATTCGAGATACTGGTGTCGATGCGCCATCATACACATTCTTCTTCGAGGGTGGTCTCGTCTCACTGATCAAGTTCACCAACCAGATCTACAAACCACTTCACAAGAATATTTTTTACGTTGAAAAGAAAGTTGAAGGCGTGGAGTCCGTCGAAGTCGCCCTGCAATACGCTGATGACGTTTCCTCACGTGTCATGGCCTTTGCCAACAATATCAGCAACCCTGAGGGCGGTACGCACGTGACCGGATTCAAGACTGCGCTCACTCGTACGCTCAACACGTATGCCAAGAACAATAATATGGCAAAAGGCGAGAGCGACACATTCACCGGTGATGATGCCCTCGAAGGATTGTCTGCCGTTGTCTCCGTGAAGCTCCGTGAAGTCCAGTTCGAAGGCCAAACCAAGGCCAAGCTCGGCTCTACCGAGGCACAGGGTGCAACCGCGACAGTATTCTCCGAAGCATTTTCCGCATTCTTGGAAGAAAATCCCGATGATGCCCGCACTATCATCAGCAAGGTTATTCTTGCCATGAAGGCTCGCAAAGCCGCCAAAGCCGCTAAGGACAGCGTTCTACGCAAGGGTGCTCTCGAAGGCATGACCTTGCCTGGTAAGCTCGCTGACTGTCAGTCTAGTGATCCGGCAGAATCAGAAATCTTTATCGTAGAGGGAGATTCCGCTGGAGGTAC
>CAYZZN010000043.1:0-5996 GCA_964483165.1 uncultured Candidatus Saccharibacteria bacterium | reverse complement strand
ATCGTCTCATTGGGACGCTTCTGCGCTTACGCGATCTCGGCAACACTATTCTCGTCGTGGAGCACGATGAAGATACGATGTTCGCTTCAGACTATATAGTAGACATCGGTCCCGGCGCCGGCGTGCATGGCGGCAAGGTGGTTGTTTCAGGATATCTTGATGATTTACTTTCAGCCAAGAAAAATACTTCGGGTTCGCTGACGCTGGCATATCTGCGCGGTGAAGAGAGTATCCCTACGCCCAAAACCCGTCGCGAGCCCAAGGGTAAGATCATGGTCCGCGGGGGCAAGGTATTCAACATCACCGATATGAACGTCGATGTGCCACTGGGATGCTTGAATGTGATCACTGGCGTTTCGGGTTCGGGCAAGTCGTCATTTATGTATGAGATTTTGCACAAGAATTTGGCCGCTCGGTTCGAGATGCGTCATCGTACCAACGAGGCCATCAACTGCAAGGAATTCAAAGGCTCTGAATACGTCGGCCGCGTCATTCTGATAGATCAGTCGCCCATCGGTCGTACGCCACGCTCGAATCCTGCTACCTATACCGGCGCATGGACCCATATTCGTGATCTGTTCGCCTCTGAACCTGAAGCTCGTGCGCGCGCCTGGGGAGCAGGTAGATTCTCTTTCAATCGCCCCGGCGGACGCTGTGAAGCTTGTGAAGGAAATGGCGAGATCGCCGTGGAAATGCACTTCTTGCCGACCGTCTATGTGATCTGTGAAGTCTGTAACGGCAAACGATTTACCAAAGAAACGTTGGAGATCAAATTCCGCAAGAAAAATATCCACGAAGTGTTGGAGCTCACCATCGAAGAAGCCATCGAATTCTTCAAGGATATTCCTGCGGTCGAGGATCGTCTGCAGAGCATGATGGATGTGGGTCTCGGCTATGTGAAGCTGGGCCAATCAGCTACGACTCTTTCTGGCGGTGAAGCTCAGCGCGTGAAGATCTCATCGGAATTGTATCGCGCGCATCTGCAGAAGACTATCTATTTGCTTGATGAACCGACGGTGGGCTTGCACTATGAAGATGTGAAGAAGTTGATCGATATTTTGCAGAAATTGGTGGAGAAGGGGAATACGGTGGTGGTCATCGAGCACAACCTTGATCTGGTGAAAAATGCCGACTACGTCATCGACATCGGTCCTGATGGCGGCGAGCGTGGCGGTAAAATTGTTGCAAAGGGAACTCCCGAAGATGTGGCGAAGAGCGCGACGAGTTATACAGGGAAGTATTTGAAGAAGATGTTGAAATAATGGTTTGTCTTTGCTAGTCTGGCTCTAGAAAAGGAGCCCTATGAATATATTGGAATTGTTTCGAAAGGATACTCTCGATGGTGTGTTATCCCGTGTGGCAGCGGCCCTCACACTCATCGAGGTTCTTGTGCTTGCTGTCATCCATCAGGTGTCGGGTAATGTAGCAGCATCATCTCAGGTGCCACTCATTGTGTGCACCATCCATCTGCCGTTTTCCATGTCTCGCTGGTGGGATCTTGTGCTACTGCCGGTATTTGTTCTTCTCATGAAGGTCGTTTTTGACCGGATGGAGGAAGAAGAGTATCGGGATTCGTGGACATGTCTCACGTTCGAAGACCCGTCACACTCCCCGGTGTGGGATATGGTGGTTGTTGCGAGCATATTCGCGTATCTTGTAGGAATTATGTTGGGCATCACTTATGCGCCCCTCGTATTCTTGTTTATTGCACTGGGATGGTTCCCGGCATGGATTGTTTGTGCATTATGCTGGATGCTTTCCGATCATCTTCGACGAAAGAAAGTAAAACCATCTCCGACTGTGGTGCAGGTGACTGAGACCGAGCATCCAGAGCGCAACTGAAACACAGTATCACCCCGCACACTCGTGCGGGATTTTTTTGATACGAAAAACCCGTCGTGTTTGAACGACGGGGTGACAGTGTGTTTATTGGACTCGAATAACCAATAGGCTCCACGTACTCTGCGTGATGGCGCGGATGCTTCCGGTGAGCGTAAGGGCTAGTAGTGCCGCAATAATGACCAGATACCAGTTAATGCGGCGGTCACGCTTTTGGTTGGCAGTGCTTGTTGAATGTTCGGGCGATCTGTCTTGCTTGTGTGGCCAGAACCTGACCACGAGCAGTATGATCGCGGTGAGCAAACTGGCACCTGATGCGAGCAAGCTCCACCGGGCGAGGATTGCTGATGCTAAGAATAGCGCCAGTGCCCAACGAATGGCCTTCCAGGGAATGATCAGTATTACTGTGCCCCAGATGAGGAGTAACAGTGATGTGAATAATCCAGGTAATGGGGCATCAACGGATTTCTTCATGAGACACCTCCTTGGATGGTTCGATGCTTTTACTGGCACCATCAATCATTCGTCCGAGTGCACTGTACAGCCAATAGCAGACTGTGCACAGGACAATAACTGTACCGATTGCCCAGAACGGATGCGTTATGAGTAACCAGATGAAACCGATAATGAGCAGGGCGCAGACCGCAAGGGTCCCATAGAACCAGACTTTAAAGTCGGAACGCTCCTGATCAGGTGTGGGTAATGGATGCTGATCCATATTCTTCCTTTTTTGTTATGTGTTTGTGCTGTAGCTGAAAATATCGTACTCTTCAATCCATGACCAGTCAAGACGTTGCGAAAAAAAAGCTTCCTGATGCCCCCGGTGTTTACTTGTTCCGCGACTACCGTGGGCGTCCTTTGTATATTGGCAGAGCTACTTCACTCAAGGATCGTGTCAAAAGTTATTTCGCGAATGATGTCATTGAAACGCGCGGTCCGCGTATCGTAGACATGATCACCAAGGCCAAGAGGCTCACCTGGCAGGAGACTGACTCAGTTCTCGAGGCTATTCTTCTGGAAAGCGAACTCATCAAACGATATCAGCCTTTCTATAATGTCGATGAACGCGATGACAAGAGTTCACAGTATGTAGTCATCACTGATGAAGTCTGGCCGCGCGTATTCTTGGCTCGCGCACGCGATTTTGACCAGGCGCTTGCAGGTGGGATGCTCGGATATACAGTGAAAAAATATTTTGGTCCCTATCCACACGGAGGACTCATCAAGGAAGCGCTGAAAATTTTACGCCGACTTTTCCCATTCAAGGACAAAAAATCGTTTGACCCACGACATGACGCTTTTTATCGTGCGCTCGGCCGCTCGCCGCGTGACGATGATGAAAACGCGCATCGACGTTATCTGAAGACCATTGGGTATCTCATTCTTTTCTTTGAAGGAAAAAAGGATCAGGTCAGGGCTCGCCTCGAAAAAGACATGAATGCGTATGCGAAAGCCATGAGATTTGAAGAGGCCAACCAGGCAAAGAAACTCATCTACGCGCTCGGTCATATTAACGATATGGCGCTTATTAAGGCTTCGAATTCAAAGTCGAGTACCTCGACCGGCTCAAAAGAATTCCGTATCGAGGCATACGATGTCGCGCATCTCTCAGGTACCAATGTGGTCGGTGCATTCACCGTGTCCGTGAATGGGGAACTGGCGCCATCTCAATACCGCAAGTTCAAGATATCGCGACAGGCCAATGATGATATTGCGGGCCTTGTTGAAATTGTGTCGCGTCGGTTGAACCATTCCGAATGGACGTATCCTGATCTTATTATCGTGGACGGTAACGAAACGCATAAAGCACAGGCCGAAGGGGTTCTCAAGGCACGCCGGATCACCATTCCTGTTATCGCCGTTACAAAGGATGATCGTCACAAAGCTAACCGGCTCATCGGACATCCTGATATCATTCACGCCAAGAAGAAGGAGATCGTAGCGCTCAATGCTGAGGTTCACCGATTTGTTATCGCATTTCATCGAATGAGGCGTAGAAAATCATTTCAAGTGTTTTAAGAAGTGGGGGCAGATACCCGTTGCATTTTTTGGCAAGTATAGTACAGTTGTACCCGGTTCAGATCTTCGCCTATCCCACCCGGCAATCCTAAACGGAAGAGGTCTTTCAAAGAACACTAAATTACTTCTTCCGAATATCTGAATGGGCTATCCCAGATGCAGTGTGTATGCCTGCATCTGGGATTTTTGTATCTTTAGATATTCAACTTCGACCACGATATGAGGTATACTTACTCATATATATGAAGCATCTACTCCGTATCGGTGTCATGCGTGGCGGGCCGAGCAATGAATATGACGTATCACTCAATACGGGCGCATCAGTGCTCGCCGCGTTGCGTGAACATTTCACTCACGCCTACCAGGCGCGCGACGTATTCATAGATCGTCAGGGTATCTGGCATATTGATGGTGTGCCCATCGATCCGCAATCTATTTCGACCAAGATAGATGTCGCATTCAACGCGCTTCATGGCAATTTTGGCGAGGATGGCAAGATCCAGTCGTTTCTGGCGTCGCACGGCGTCCCATTCACCGGATCGGATTCACTGGGTTCGGCAGTCGGCATGAACAAGATCTTGTCCAAGAAGGCATTCGCGAGCCACGGCATCAAGAGTCCGTACTGGACGGAGGTGAGTTCGGCTGATATCAGGGACAATATTGAATCAGTTTCGAAACTGCTCTTCACGACGTTTATTTTCCCCGCGGTGGTGAAGCCGGTCTCCAGCGGATCTTCGGTGGGCGTATCCGTGGTCAGAACATTCGCGGAGCTCGTACCGGCGCTCACCGATGCCGCGAGTCATGGAGACGCAGTTCTCATCGAAGAATTCATTCCCGGCATCGAAGCTACTTGCGGAGTCATCCAGGATTTCCGCGGTCCTGGCTTGTACGCACTGCCTCCGGTGGAAATACGTCCCCATGCCGGATTCTTCGACTACGAAGCGAAGTACGAAGGGAAGTCGCAAGAGATCGTTCCTGCGACATTCGCTGAAGAAACCAAAAAAGAGTTGGAAGAGTTGGCGCGCCAAGTTCATCAGACACTCGGACTGAGACACTATTCCCGCACCGACTTTATCGTGCATCCACGACGGGGGATATACGTACTCGAAGTGAATACATTGCCCGGTCTCACCGGCGAATCTCTCGTTCCCAAGGCCTTGCGGGCAGTGGGGAGCGGTGTGCATGAATTGGTGGATCATTTGATCAGATTGGCTATAGGATATTGATGAATCGGGAGAAATCAGGTAAGCTAGGCGAGCACTAGATTAAGGTATGGGCCCGTAGCTCAGTTGGTAGAGCAGCGCTTTTGCAAAGCGAAGGTCGGAGGTTCGATTCCTCTCGGGTCCACAACAAACATTAGATAACTACGTCAGGTATGACCCGAGCAAGGTGCCTGCGCACCTTGCGAAGAGGAATCGAAAAGGTTGAGCATATTTTCGATTCCGCCTTGGCGGGAGAGAAAATGCGAAACCTGTACCGACCCTGTAAGGGTCGATTCCTCTCGGGTCCACTGTAATGTATATGTAAGACGAACGGCATTTACAGGTCGCGCTTTATCAGCCCTAATCAAATAAAAATTATGGCAGACGCACCAGTACCAGCCCCAGTAGTATGTACGGCTTGTAATCACGCTCACGAAGGGAAGAAGTGTGATTGTGGATGTGAGACCCAGAAATCCTAATAAACACAGGATTGGGATCCAAACAAAAAACCGCCACATGGGCGGTCTTTTGTTTCTCGATAGAAGTCGTGGATTACATCTGGCCGCCCATTGGAGCTGAAGAAGTGCTGCAATTCTTGCAATCCTTCTTGTGGGTGAAGATCAAGTACAGGGCTGAGATACCGACAAGGATATAGACGATCTTGGCGATGGTCATGCCGAGGTATGAGACAACATCTCCTACACCGATACCGACAAGGAGCCAATTCAACGCGCCAATAATGACGAGGACAAATGCGACGCTATGCAATGCTTTCATGTTAGTTTCTTGAATTACCACTTAATAAATTATTTCTACTGGCACTAGTATAGCAGATACACAAAAGACCTGTGACGACGTTATTCACAGGTCTTTTTCCTTCGAGTGGACCATAGCGGACTCGAACCGCTCACCTCACCCATGCCATGGGTGCGCTCT
>CAYZZN010000042.1:0-6022 GCA_964483165.1 uncultured Candidatus Saccharibacteria bacterium | reverse complement strand
GCGGTGAAATTGAGATAGAAACACTGGAAGGGAAGTTGGAGGTCAAGATTCCAGCAGGCACCTCGCATGGTGAGATTCTGCGCGTAAAAGGTAAGGGTGTGCCGTATGAGACGACTGGGGGAATATTTGGCACGGGCGGCAAGCGCGGGGATTTGTTGATAGTTACGCACGTGGAGATGCCGCGGAAACTTTCCAAGAAGGCCAAGGAACTTATCGAAGGACTCAAAGGGGAGGGGATTTGATATATAAAAGTATATAAAAGAAAACCCGCCTTGCGGCAGGTTGACTGCGCAAAGCGGGTGGTTATCGTTCGGGGACAACAGGTTTCGGCAAGTCCTTGAAAAGAGGCACGCCGTTGGTATAGTTCTCAGCAATTTTCGCAAGAACATCGCCAAATAGTTTCGTCACGACCTCGCCCTGAGTATTAGCAAACTGAACTTCTTTGTTGAGCCGAGCTATCTCGGCACGTTGCTGGACAATGGTCGGCCGAGCCATAACCACTGCCAGTATGAAGGCGAAGATCATCCCGACCGCTAGACCAGTAATAAAGTTTCGTCCTGATTCCATGATACCTCCTTTGATTGGTTTTTGAATTTGACCACTCAGTGACCTGCGTACGTCACACTGAACGAAACGCACAAGGCGATAAAACCAAGGCAAGCGACCAATACCGAGGCGTATTTGACTACGCGCCATTGGAACGCTTGCTTGAGACGTTCTTCATGCCTAACGATCTCCCGCTCATCTCCCGCACTGACTTTCTTGACATGAGCAAAGATCAAAGACCAGATGACTGATTCCAACCTACCTGCGAGCATGAACATCATGCTCCCGGTGACTATTGCGAGAAGTGCGACAATGCACACTATGTTGAAGACCATACTGGTTTCCTTTTGTTAATGTTCAACTGAAATTGTTTAAATACATATTAACACTATTAATCTATAAAGTCAATAGTATAGAAACAACCTGATTTCTGCTATCATATTCACATGTCAAAAAAGGTATTGTTATCAGGAGTGAAGCCGACAGGCACCGCGCATATCGGCAATTATTTTGGCGCCATGAAACAGTTCGTCGACCTCCAGATTGCGCACCCAGAGGCGGAGAAGTTTTTTATGATCGCCGACTATCATGCTCTCAATTTTATCCAGAATGGCGATGAGATGCGCAGACTAACACTCGAGTTGGCCGCTGATTATCTCGCCATTGGTATTGATCCGGAACAGTCCGTCATTTTCAAGCAATCCGACATCTCCGCACATACCGAACTGGCGTGGATTTTTGATACTATCGTAACTATGCCGTATCTCATGCGCGCCCACGCCTTCAAGGATGCCGAAGCAAAGAACAAAGAGATCAGCGTAGGGGCATTCAACTATCCGGTCCTCATGGCGGCCGATATTCTCCTCTATGATGCTGACATGGTACCTGTGGGACAAGATCAGAAACAGCATGTTGAGTATGCCCGCGATATTGCCCTCAAATTCAATCATATATTCAAGAACGAAACATTGAAATTGCCTGAGCCGCTCATCATGAAGGACGTAGCGACTGTTCCAGGAATTGATGGGCAGAAAATGAGTAAGAGCTATAACAATGTCATTCCGCTCTTTGCCAGCAGGGAAGAGATCACCAAAGCAGTCATGGGTATTGTGACTGACTCAGGAGGAGACATTCCGGCCAATGTATACAACATTCACAAACTTTTCAAATCAGAGCAAGAACTTGAACCAATTTACAGTGCCAACAAAGGAAAATACAAAGCCCTCAAGGAAGCACTCGTCGAGGACATTGACGCATTCATCGCCCCTATGAGAGAACGTCGTGCAGCCATCATCGCCAATCCTGCAAAAATACAGGAAGTACTGGATCGTGGTGCCGAAAAGGCTCGTGCGCAGGCTGACGCCAAGCTCAAAGCCATAAAAGAGGTCATCGGAGTCCTCTAATTCCGCCTAAATACTGGAGATTTGGAAATCTTCATTATTTCTTCAGCAGTTCTTCACGGTTTCTTTATCTAGCTCGGGTAGGGTAATAACAAGCATGAAGCTACATGCCGTTATTAAACTAGTTAACCACACCTACTATGTCACTCGACCAACAGGATATCGAACTTATTCAGCGCATGATGTTCAAAAATAACGACGACATCACCGTATCCATCGCCAGGAGTTTCGAACGACTCGAAGAACGCATCGATGCGGCCGAGGCGCGCATACATTCACGATGCGCCGAACTTGAAGACAAGATTGAGGCTAGCAGACAAGATACCGCCGACATGATCGGTGAAATGAAAGATGAAGTGAGGGATGCGGCGAGGATTCGCGAGTACTAAATGGACGGATTACGCTGAGTGAATTTTTATACCATCCTTGGTATCGGATACGGTAAAACCCCGTGCCTCAATTTCTTGTCTGAGCGCATCAGCTTTGACCCACTCTTTTCCGCGTCGTGCCTCTTCACGTGCCTCGGCAAGAGCTTTGATCTCATCAGGAATCTCCTCCTCTTCAATTTTCTGGACAGCATCGAGATTGAGACCGAGCACCTTATCCATATCAACAATAGTCGCCCGTTTATCAGCATCAGATAGGGTGGCGTCCTTCAGTACGTCCCATACCAGCGCAACAGCTCGAGGAAGATCGAGATCATCGCTGATAAGACCAGTAAACTGAGCCTGATACTCTGTGTTGACCTTACCGTCGTGTGGAAGGTTGGTCATGGCTTTTATGAGACGTATAAGGGCATTTTGAGCTCCCTGGAGAGCTTCGAAGGTGAAATTAACCGGCGAACGATAGTGGGCCGTCATCAACCAATAGCGATAGGCGAGAGGGGATATGGTACGCTCCGCGAGAGTTTCGAGCTTCACAAAATTGCCCTTGGATTTCGCCATCTTGTCTTCACCTACCGTCATGAGCGCGCCATGCATCCAATACTTCACAAATTGTTTGCCTGTCGCCGACTCTGACTGCGCAATCTCGTTGGTATGATGGGGAAAAATAAGATCAGCTCCGCCGGTATGGATGTCCATAGTCGTACCCAAGACACTCATCGACATCGCGGAACACTCTATGTGCCAACCCGGGCGTCCTTCACCAAAAGGTGCGGGCCATGAATTGGTTCCATCTGCCTGAGTCTTGAATTTCCACAATGCAAAGTCACGCGCATTATCTTTGTCATATTCATCATTGGCGATACGGTGATGCTCCGCGGAATGATCATCCGTGGATAGATCGAGATGCGTCAGTGCACCGTAATTCTTGACTTTGTTGATAGTCATGTACACTCCGTCTTCAGCTGTGTATGCGGCACCAACATCGATAAGCCGCTCGGTGAGCTTGATCATGTCGTGTATATGTTCAGTCGCACGAAGTACAAAATGGGGCAGTGACACATTCAAGGAATTCAATCCTTCCAAGAACAAAGTCTCGTATTTTCTCGTCACGGTTTCGAGTGAGGCGCCTTCTTCGGTACTCCTACGAATAGTCTTGTCATCAACATCGGTGATATTCATCACCTGCTTCACCTTGTAGCCATTGTATTCGAACATACGACGGATCAGATCGTTCATCACGAAAGTGCGATAGTTACCTATATGAGGTGTGTCATATACCGTGGGACCGCATTGATACATCGAGACACAGCCCTTTTTGAGCGGCACGAAAACCTCGATGCGTCTCGAGAGGGTATTGTACAGATTGATTTCGGGAAATTCCTTGGCCATGTTTTCTTACACCCATTTCTTCTTCTTGAAATACAGCCACGTGCACGCGCTCACGATGATCATGACGACGAGAATAGTGTACCAGCCGCCCTGGCTGGTAAAAGGAACGTTGGGACCGGGAATGGTGAACAGTGCCGCAATGAACGTAAGCGGCTGGAATACGAAGGCCACCAAGGTGAGCACTTTGATGATCTCATTCTGGCGCGTGTTGAGCAGGGAATCGTTGGTTTCGCGCAGATCGGCCAGAAGCTCACGAGCATTGGTGCTCAGTTCGCGGATACGGTTGAATTCATTCTGAATATCGCGCATATATACAACGAAGTCCTTGCCGAAGAGCGCGTGTTCCTCATATCCGACCATGTCCGCCCATATTTCTTCGTGGACACGGGCTGTTTGTTTGAAATCGATGAGTTCGCGGCTCAGATTGGAGAGTACTTCCACCATCTTGCGTTCTTGGCGCGAAAATATGCGCTCTTCGACGGACACCAATGAATCTTTGATATTTTCCAGGTCTTCACACATTCCCGCATACATGCGTTTGACCATATAGTAGAAGAGGTGACCGGCGTGCTCCATCTTTTCTTCTTTGTTCAGGATAGAATTGGCTTCAAATATTTTGGCAAAATACTCCAACTGCTCGATGGTGTCGAAACGCGAAGTGATGAGGAAATTCTTGCCAATAACGAAATCAACTTCACGGTCGACGATCTCATAGGTGTCACCCGCGCGTACACGGACAGGGAGAGTGAGCACGACGAGAATATAGTCTTTGTAGAAATCGATCTTAGCGAGGGACGACGAGCTTTTGAGTTCTTCACCCACCAACGGATGCAAGTCATAGCGCTTGATGAGGCCGGCAATCTCTTCTGTGTCAGGATTGGATACATCGAGCCAGATCAGGCCCTTCGACGCATGGTGAGTAATCATATGGAAAGTATATCAAAATGTTGGTTTATCCACCACTTTATGTGATAATAGTGACCATGCATTATCAAGATCGTCTCTACGCGTTCCTGATCGGACTTCCGATCGTCCTCCTGGCGTTCTTGGGTGGTCTCTACTACGGAGAAGGGAAATCAGTCGCACCCAATTCCAGTTATACCGATAACACCGCCATAGAATCAGATCAATTTGATCCCTATTGGAAAGCGTGGCATCTGCTCGAGGACAAATTTGTCTCAGCTGCAAGCACCACAGCCGAACAGCGCGTCTGGGGATCCATCGAGGGACTCGCGGCTTCATATGGCGACCCGTACACTGTATTTTTTCCACCTGTTGAGTCCAAAATGTTTGAAGAAGACATCGCTGGTAACTTCGAGGGAGTAGGCATGGAACTCGGCATCAAGGACAAACAGCTCCAGGTCGTCGCTCCAATCAAGAATAGTCCGGCTGAACGTGCAGGAGTCAAGACGGGAGATATTATTTTGAAGATTGACGACAAGAGCGCAGTCGATATGTCGGTCGACGAGGCGGTCAAACTCATTCGTGGTGCAAAAGGAACAGTGGTGCGCATTACATTCCTGTCTCAGAATGCGTCCAAGCCGGTAGAACGCTCGATCACGCGCGACATCATCGATATCCCGACGCTCGAGACCAGCACCAAACCAGGAGGCATATTCGTCATCAAACTATACAGCTTTACCGCGAGCTCACCGAACCTGTTCAGGAATGCACTGCGTGAGTTTATCACCTCAAAAAACACCAAACTCATTCTCGACCTTCGCGGCAATCCGGGTGGGTATCTCGACGCGGCATGGGACATAGCTTCATGGTTCCTGCCGACAGGCGCCACCGTCGTTACTGAGGATTTTGGCATGAATCAGGATCCGAAAGTATATCGGAGCAAAGGATACGACGTGTTCAATGAGAATCTCCGTATGCTCATTCTCGCTGACGAAGGATCTGCCTCCGCAGCCGAGATTCTGGCCGGCGCACTGCAGGAAAATGGCGTCGCCAAGATCGTGGGCACGAAAACATTCGGCAAAGGCTCGGTCCAGCAGCTTATCGCTATCACTCCAGAAACATCACTCAAAGTGACTATTGCGCGCTGGCTCACTCCACAAGGTCACAACCTCTCACATGATGGCCTCGAACCTGATTACAAAGTTGAGTTTACGGATAAAGATATTGCAGCCAAAAAAGACGTGCAGATGGAGAAGGCGGTGGAGTTGCTGAATGCTCCCAAATAGGTATACTCGACATACTAACTACATAACCCATGAAAATCATTCTACTAAAAGATGTACAGAAAATCGGACGTAAATATGAAACGAAGACGGTCAGTGACGGTCACGCCATCAA
>CAYZZN010000041.1:0-6107 GCA_964483165.1 uncultured Candidatus Saccharibacteria bacterium | reverse complement strand
TTCCTGACATGGAGCATCAACGGCTTCCCCACCTCATTCGCCAATTCAATGTGCCGTTGAAATAATTCCTTCTGTTTCGGAATATCTTCAGGCTTCGAATGAAAATAATCCAGTCCACACTCCCCTATCGCAACCACTTTCGAATGCTTCGCCAATTCTCTGATGCCCTCAAATTCAGTCTCAGCGACATCGCTGTGCGTATCCGTCGGATGAATACCAACGATAGCCCACATATTCTCGTGCGTTTCGGCCAGTTGAATAGCTTGTTTTGACGATTCCAGCCCGACGCCAACAGTGATCATGCCAACCCCGGCTTCCTGTGCCCGCTTGATGACTTCTTCCCTATCAGCATCGTATTCGGGAAAATTGATATGACCGTGAATGTCGATGTAGTTCATACTATTTCCTCATGAACAACGCCTGCTTTGGTATAGTCTTTTCTACGAGCAATTTCTGTATGATCTCAGAAGTTACAGGCAATATCGGTGTGAGCATGTCAGCAATCACCGCCAATTCACCAAGAAGATGCTTGATCATTTCTTCACCTTTGGCCTTGTCTTCTTTGATGACCTTGAAAGGTTCTGATTCGGCGATATATTTATCTGTCTTGATGATCCGATCCCAAATCTCGTTACAGTATTTGTTGATCTCAAAGCCCGCCAATTTTGCATCCACTGCCTGCCAATCAACTTTTTCAGCTTTGAAATCCCATACCCCATTTGTCTCCGCCATTTTCAAGATGCGGCTGGTCAGGTTGCCGATACCATTGGCCAGATACGCGTTGTAGCCTTCCTTGAACTTCTCCATCGTGAATGGACTATCCTCGAATGAACTCAACTCACGGAGCAGATAGTAGCGCAGTGCGTCAGTCCCATATTCTTTGACTACCTCCAAAGGATCAACAGTATTTCCGAGTGACTTGGACATCTTGAGACCACCTTCACCGGTAATAAAGCCGTTAATGATGATAGTTTTTGACGGCGGCAACCCCGCGGCCATGAGCATGGACTGCCACATCGCCGACTGTTGGCGCAGATTGTCCTTACCGCAATATTGCACGACGCCGCCCGTCTCTACCCACCATTTCTTGAAAGCTCCCTTCTCATTCTTGCCGGCCACCTCATCGTCAGGCCAACCGATAGCGGAAATATAGTCGACGAGCGCGTCAAACCAGACATACATGACTTGAGCGGGATCATTAGGAACAGGAACACCCCACGGCATCTTGGTGGCCAGACGCGAAATGCTGAAGTCCTTAAGTCCCTCGTGTTTGAGCAGCGATTTGATCTCATTGAAGCGGAATTCGGGAATGACAAAATCAGGACGTGACTCGTACAACGCCAGAAGTTTGTCTTGGAACGCGCTGGCTTTGAAGAAATAATTTTCTTCCTGGATAATTTCTAGATCCATGGCCGGGTGGATCGGGCAGCGACCATTGACCAATTCCGACTCGGTTTTTTCCAATTCACAGCCCACACAATATTTGATGGAATATTCTTTCTTGTAGATGTAGCCATTCTTGTCCACCAATTTCCAAAATTCCTGTGCAGCCATCTTGTGATGCGCATCAGTCGTACGAATAAAATTGACGGTGATACCAGGACCGGACGTAGAAACGCCGAGAACCTTGTGCAAATCTTTGTACTTCTCCGCCAGGCCATCTACGTATTTTTGGGTATCGAGACCCATATCCTTGGCTTTGCGATATATCTTCGTACCATGTTCGTCGGTTCCGGTGTTGAAGAAGACTTCATATCCCGCAAGCTGTTTGACTCGCGCGATCACATCGGCGCGGATGAGTTCCATGGCAAAACCAACGTGTGGTTCCGCGTTCACGTAGGGCAAAGTCGTTGTAATATAGAAAGGTTTTTGAGCCATGTACGAATTAGTGTACAGGGAAAAAGGTCGTTAGGAAAGCGTGAATTATTTCTTCAACACCTCCCTCTCCGCCAACTCCACCTTCTTGTACTTCTCGATATCGTGAATATATTCCATCAATGCCGCGGACAATGGCACGGCGATGAGCGCACCGAGCACACCCGCAAGCTTCGCACCGATGATGAGCGCGAGAATGACCACAATAGGCGATACGCCGACGACTTTCTTGACCACCAGCGGATAGAAGAGTTGGCTTTCGAGCTGATGAATGACTGCATAAAGTCCTATGATGAGCGCCGCAGTTCCTAGACCATTTCCATTGAAGGCGATCAAGGTTGCAGGGACTGCGGCGATGATGGGACCAAACACGGGGATGATTTCGAGGAGTGCAGCGAGCAAAGCCAGGACCAGTGGATGTGGGATACCGACTGCCAGGAGCGTGAAGTATACGAGTACGCCGACGATGATACTGAGGAGGACCTGTCCCTGCAGCCAGAGACCGATCTTGCGCTGTGAACGCTTCCAGAGATCGATGATGTAATTGTGATGCTTGACTGGTGTCACGATGCGCAGGAAGTCATCTACTCCCTCCTCCTTAACGGCCAGATAGAAGGATAGAACGACGATAAGCACGAATGACAGGAATCCGCCGAAGAGCGCGCTTGCGGTCTTGAATGCGCCGGCGCCCGTCCCCACCAGGAGCGACTGTAAGCCCTTCAAATATTCAGTGACCGGAATGCTGTGACTGGCGAGCGACGTGGTGGTACCCACATTCAAGCCGATGTCAGTGATAGGACTCCATATGTCCTGGAGAGAAATAGTAGTGGGAAGACTATTCAAGAATGAGGACGCGTCATTCATGACCAGCGGCACAAAGAAGACGAAGACGGTGGCGAGAATGGCCGCCACAATGACGTACATGAGGATCACGCTGATGATGCGGTGGATCTTGTACTGCTTGAAGCGGCGGATGACGGGCTCGAGCGCTGAAGCGACTATGATGGCGGCCAAAACCACCAACAAGATATCGGAGATGAAGTAGAGGGCGACCAGTAATACCACAAGCAAGAAGAAACGGACGAGTGTTCCCGAATTGATATTTATGTGAATTTCTCGTGACGGGAGTTCCATAGTGCCATTCTAGCACAGCGAAATAAGGAAATTTACCCTTTATTTTCCTACTGAAAAATAGGCTTTAAATTCGGCATCGTCCTTGAATTTGCCGATGATGGCCATATTGAGTCCCGCATCGGTCACTATTTCTCGCGCCAATGTCTGAACATCAGCTGCAGTGACCTTCTGTACCCTCTTGATCAATTCATCAGGTGCATCGATATCGTGCTTGAGCATCTCTTGATATCCGGCAAACTCGGCACGCGCTTCCGATGTCTCGAGTTCGAGCATAGTTGTGCCCGCAATATTATCTTTTGCTTTCTTGAGTTCGGCGTCAGACACTGATTCATTCTTGATCTTTGTGCACTGAGCGAGAATCTCTTTGACCGCCTCGTGGACACGACTATTGTCGACACCAGCAGAAATGGTGAGGTCGCCATGATCTGTGTTGGGATTGTGAGATGCGCGGACGTAGTAGCACATACCGAGCTCGTCCCTCATTCTGGTGAACAAACGCGAGCTCATGCCACCACCGAGAACATTCGCGAGCACATGCATGGTGGCGATCCTTTTGTCCTTGATCGGGAATGTCCTGAATCCGATGACGAGATGCGTCTGATCAGTCTCTTTATACTTGAGTTTGATGGCAGGGGTGGTTTGTGCTTCTTTGACGGGAAGTTTTTCCATCTTATTGTCTGTCGAAATACCCGAGAATGCCTTCTCGATCTGAGCTATCGCCGCAGCCTCATCGATAGATCCGGCCACAATGACAGTGGTCGCCTTACCAACATAATGGCTGTGGCGATAGGCCTTGAGCTGTTCGAGCGTATATGACCTGACACGATCTTCGGTACCGGCGATAGACCATCCCGCAGGTTGATCAGCAAAGAGGAGAGACGCGAAGACATCCTGCACGTCACGCTGCGGCAGATCCTGATACATCCTGATCTCCTCGATGACCACTCCCTTCTCTTTATCCATGTCTTCAGTCTTGAATATGGGATTCAAGTAGAGGTCCGAGATAATATCGACTGCTTCCACGAACCGTGCCGCGCTCACCTTGGCGTAATAGCCTGTATATTCCTGCGAGGTAAATGCGTTGTAGTGGGCCCCGAGACCATCAAGTTCACGACTGATGTCTCCCGGATTGGGACGCTTCGAAGTTCCCTTGAACATCATGTGTTCCAAGAAGTGCGAGATACCGTTGATCTCCTGGGTTTCATATTTTGAACCAGTCTCAACCATGACGAGCACTGTCGCCGATGGATTGTCGGGCATGGGGATGGTAATAATACGGAGACCGTTCGAGAGGACTTTTTTGTTGAATTTCATGGGGATACTGTAGCAGATTGATTTACTCCCCACAATTAATTAAAATGGGTTCAGATGAGGTCTTACGCTTGCCGTTTGAACCAAGTCTCTCGGACCTCCCGGATCAGATCTGGGAGGTCTTTTACTAAAAACCGCAGGAAATCCTGCGGGTGATGAATCAATCGACTTTAATTGCTTCGACAAAGGAAGGGGTTCCCCAGCGAGGATCACAATCCGTGGGAAGTTCCCGTTTCATTTTCACCTTGTCGCCAAAGTTATAGAAATCAAGAACGTATTCACCGCCATCCTCTGGGTCCACAATGCGTGAGCCGCTCGCCTGAATGTAATGAGACTCAAGGATATTTTCATCCTGAATCAAAAGGGCCAAGCACTGCTCGAGAGTAAACGGATGCTTTTTTCCTTTCTTGAGAATCTCGCCGGCGTGTGCAGGACTAATACCCCGCAACGCTTTTCCTTCCTCGATCCTCCACAAAAGATACGGGAGCTTGGAATAGACCGGATTCTTCAGAGAATCGACAGACAAAAAGGTGTATGACTTTGCGGCATGTCGAAATACGACTTTTTTAAACTGTCTCTCAAATGAGACGAAAGAGAAAGGTACGACCAGTAATGGTCGAAAATCTGAAGAAATGTATGTTACCTGTTCAAATAGGCCGTGTGTAACATCTTTCCTGATTTTCACCCCTTTCTGCCTCCATCGTTCGGCTTGAGTCTCCAGAGACTCCAATAGACCTTCGAAACCATACTTCATAAAGTGCCTTTCGTTGTAATGGGCTTATTTATTTTGATACTACACGATTTATATGCTTTATCAAATCACCCTCACCCACCCTCTCCTGCTCCCCCGTATCGCGGTTTCGAATCGTAACACCAGCTCCCTTCTCAACCGTATCAAAATCGATAGTCACGCAATATGGCGTGCCGATCTCATCCTGTCTGCGGTAGCGCTTGCCGATATTGCCGTTGTCGTCGAACACCACAGCGCCGATTTCCTTCTTGAGCATCTGATATATTTCCTGCGCCTTCTCAATGAGAGCAGGTTTGTTACGCAGTAATGGGAAAACGGCAACCTTATATGGAGCAACTGACGGTGCCAATTTCAGATATGTTCGCTTCTCACCACCCAACTCATCTTCAGTGTATGCATCAGTGAGGATGGCCAATGCTAAACGATCGACACCAAATGTTGGCTCGATACAGTGCGGAATAAAGCGCTCCTTGGTTTCTTCATCAAAATATGAGAGATCAACTTTACTTGCTTCGCTATGAGCCTTGAGATCAAAATCTGTGCGATACGCGATACCGAGAAGTTCTTTTTGGCCGAATGGGAAATCGAACTCGGTATCAACACTGCGCTTTGAATAATGAGCGCGGTCTGACTCGGGAACTTCTATCTTATGAATCTTCGAGGAAGTAAGTCCGAGTGACTTCAAGAATGCTATCTGCTCCTCATACAGCGCCTCAAATGTTTCGGTAACATTATTTGCATCGCGAGGATCGACAAAATACTCTATTTCCATCTGCTCGATCTCGCGCACACGGAATATGAAATCACGAGGCGCAATCTCATTGCGGAATGCCTTACCGATCTGCGCCAGACCGAACGGAAGCTTGGGATGGAACGTGTCGAGAATATTCTTGAAATTGACGAACATGCCTTGCGCAGTTTCCGGACGAAGATACGAGATAGATGAATCATCTTGAAGCGCGCCGACGTGCGTCTTGAACATCATGTTGAATTGACGAACATCACTCACTGGATTGCCATCAGGAGATTTGACCTT
>CAYZZN010000040.1:4731-6382 GCA_964483165.1 uncultured Candidatus Saccharibacteria bacterium | reverse complement strand
ATAGATACGGGACAAGACTTCACGGTGATCGTCGACTACGCCCATACGGCTGATTCATTGGAAAAGCTCTACCAAGTATTCCAATCATCCAAGAATATCTGTGTGCTCGGCGGCACGGGTGGCGGACGAGATACCAGCAAGCGTGCCATCATGGGCAAGATCGCCGACGTGAACTGCGACGAGATCATTTTGACCGATGAGGATCCATACGATGAAGATCCGCAAAAGATAGTTGCTGACGTCGCCAAGGGCATCACGTCTCAAGTCCCCACAGTGATCATGGACCGCCGCGCCGCCATCGCTGAAGCATTCAAACGCGCAAAAACTGGCGACGCTGTGCTCATCACCGGCAAAGGAACGGATCCGTTTATTATGGGTCCGAAAGGGACCAAGACTCCGTGGAGCGATGCGAGAGTGGCGAGAGAGGAACTTCAGAAAATAATGAGTAAATAAAAAAACCAGAACCCTCAACAGGTTCTGGTTTGAATGATTGAAGCCCTATTCCCCAAGCAAGACCCCGTAGGAACTCACTGGAATGACTTCCCCTTGAGCACGGATATGCAAACCTATGCTACGGATTTCTTCGGCACTAAATCCGCCATCCGAAAGGATGAGTACTGACGTCTTGAAACCAGGCAATTTCTTGATGATAATACCGCTCATGATGTCCATCAGCGTTCTTTCTTGCTCACCTGAAACCCTATCACCCCGACGAGTCTTGATCTCATCAACGTACTCAAGACGATTTCGCAACATTTGCACCGCATACTCATGGAGCCCGAAGCCATGACTGATAGCTGATTCGAGGGTGTGTACATCGATGGCAAAACCCATATTTTCATGGCCACATCCGACTTCGGTTTTAATGACGCCATGATCCGCGCGCACATACCCAGTAGCATGAAGCATTTTATCGCAGAAGTCTTCCCTTTCAACGGGTGAATACGCGCGAATCAAATCAACTTCCTTGTCATACGTGTTCCGATCTACCGGTGACACACTAGAACGTGCTGGTTTCTCCAACCGACGAACAGTTTGGTCGAATTCCTCGTGGATGTTTGGGGTGAGTAACCTGATGCGTAGAGCTTCAGCCACCAGGCGATGGTCATTGCTCAATGGACCCAGAACTCCTTGTTCATCCCCATCTGATCGTGCCCGATGGACAGCGACAAGTCGTGAACTAAGAGCCGCCAATTCTTCCTCCGTACGAACATCGAAGTAGTCGTGTTGCGTGCCATCATGATGCCACGTACGTCGTGATTCAGTGAACACACCGAGCGCCTCGCTATGGTCAGCAATGGCGGGAAGCTGTAGTCCTTGCACCGTGAGTACAGCGGGAGATTCTGCAAGGGAGTTCTTCAACACAACTATTTTGCCAGTGAATCCATCACTGATCAGCTGCGTAACAGCATCAATATACCCTTCACCATAACGGTCTTGGGCGATGAGGGCTCCGAGTAGCATGCCTTGCCCGGCCAGCTTCCTGATGCGCAGCCAATCGTCCTTCAGATAATAACCATCCGAATACACCAAGACTTCACAATCAAGTTCTGTCCGCAAGCAATACGCTAGCGCGTCACGAAAAAAGTTTTCCCTGACACCAGTTCCCAAATCTCCTTCCAAATACACAATAACAGGTCTAATCATCCCT
>CAYZZN010000040.1:0-4631 GCA_964483165.1 uncultured Candidatus Saccharibacteria bacterium | reverse complement strand
TTGTTGGAAGGTGGATAGAGTCCTTCATGCACGAGCGCCGTTTGCAAAGCGAATACATCGCCAATATTAGCGTGGGCTTCGGAGAGTGGTGAGAGCCATGTATGCGGCAATATCAAGGTGTCATACAATGCGGCAAGTGCATCTGATCCACGTGGATTGAAAAAATCCTCAAGACCGAGATAGGTCTGGAACGCCAGATCCTGAAGCGCCACGTCACGCACCCCAGGATCGGTAAACTGTGGTTCATAGAGATACCCATACTCGATGAGCATACTGGCGGCATCGGCAGTGTTATTTGCACCAACGGCGATAAGTTCACGTTCTTCTACGATACCGTCTGACTCGCCCGGGAGATCACTGACAGGATTGTATTTTTGCAGGCGCTTGAAAACGGTTTCAGATATAGCGCGAGTGGTTTTACCATTCAGATACTGTGCTTCGGGTGTATAGATGGAGAACCCGGTGTACTTCCCCTCCACCCCGCGGCGATGACCCGGATAATCATTGAGGTGAATATGGATGGCGATGTCGATATTGTTCTCATTGGACCACTTGGTCATACCGTAGAGGCGATACGCAACATCATCCGGAGCACTGTTGTGATACACCTTCGGAGGCGGCAATGGTGTTCGCGTCGAAATCTGCCTCAACGATTCTTGTTTGTGCTCCTTCTGCCATTCGATAATAGAGTTCCAATCAGTCTTGAAATACGCATCGAAAATAGGATCCCACGAGCTCGCGTTGCGCGTCATAACGACTTCATATTTGCCATTCTCTTGGAGGAACCGTGCCAGATTTTCCGCAATACCGAACGCCAGATCACGTTCTTTGAGCTGGCCGAACTCGGCGCCACCATAGGTTGGTTCATGGCCAGGCACAATGAGTACACGGATCTTCGTAGGCTTTTTTTTGCTTTCGGCGTTGTATTTGTCCTGCAGTTGGGCGATAGTGCGCGGGTTGTGGGTAATGACGGCCGCCACTTGCGATCCGAAGCGTTCGATGCCGCGCGCCAAATAATCCGCTTGCTCAGGATAATTGACGGCAAACCAAGGAACTGTAAACAGAGTTACGGCGAGTGCAAGAGCAATGTAGTGGCGCATATTGGGATAGTATAGCAGAATACGGCTATGCCTGAACTCCCCGAAGTGCAAACAACGGTGAATGGACTCCAAGACCACATCGTCGGCCTGCGTATTGTTGATGCTTGGTCAGACTATGACAGTGCGTATTTCAAGGGATCAGAGACCATCAAGGACCGTGCGTATTGGAAGACGTTCAAAAAGAACATTATCGGGACGCGTGTGGCATCAGTGAGTCGACGCGCCAAAAATATCCTGATCAAGCTCGACAGTGGCGACATTATTCTTGTCCATATGAAAATGACGGGCCACCTACTCTATGGAAAGTATCGTTTCGATGCCGGAAAGAAAAAAGATCCTTGGGAACCAGTGGAACCTGAGTCTTTGAAAGATCCATTTAACCGTCACGTACATTTCGTCCTCTGTTTTTCAAATAAAAAATGTATGGTGCTGTCGGATGTGCGCAAGTTCGCCAAAGTTACACTCATTGGGGCAAAAGCCGCGCACGATTCGGAACACTTGAACACCATCGGACCTGAACCGCTCGAAAAGGAATTTACGCTTAATAAATTCATCGAGCGACTACATCTGCGGCCGCGCGGGAAAATCAAACAAGTGCTCATGGACCAGAGCGTCATCGCGGGAATCGGAAACATCTACGCTGATGAGTCACTGTGGCGTGCGGGAATACATCCTCTGGAACAGGTGGCGAACATCGGCACCAAGAATATGAAGCTCCTGTTTTCTGCTATCAAGAAAACGTTGGCGCGTGGTATCGACTTTGGTGGTGATTCGACGTCGGATTACCGCAATGTGCACGGTGACAAAGGTGAATTCCATGAAACACATCATGCCTATCAGCGCACCAGAACAACATGTGACAAAAAAGGATGCGGTGGAACTATTGTGCGGATCGTTCTCGGCGGCAGAGGTACACACTTCTGCGATACCCACCAGCAACTACAATGAAAAAGACGGCTTGTGTATATCTTCCCGCGCCAAAGGAGCGGGATACATCAAGCCGTCTATACGGGTTGGACTTAGTGCAGAACGGAAACTAAGTCTCGGGTCCATTATACTCCCCATCAGTCACCAAGCAAGCAAAATAATGCTACGCCGGCTGCGACCGATACATTCAATGATTCTTTCTTTCCTTTCAAGGGAATTTCAGCTATCACGTCGGCGGATTCGAGTAACTCCTTCGAAACACCGCCAACTTCGTTCCCAAGAATAATAACCGCTTTCCCATTCACGACAACTTTTTTATAATCGACGGACCGCCCATCCTGCTCAAGCGCAATGAGTTGAAATCCCTCTTTTTTGAGTTTTCTGATGAGTCCGGCGGATTGTTCCTGCCCGACATATTCCCAGGGAACCAATTGCTCAGCGCCCAATGACACCTTTGCGATATCTTTCCGATTCCTGCCAAACCGATCCACTGGCGCGGGAGTGGTACCGAGACAATATATATGCGAAACGCCTACAGTTTCTGCGGTACGAAAAATAGAACCGACATTGTGAGTACTGCGGATATTGTCGAGAATAATCCTTGTCTCCCTTTGTGAATGCTGTGTCTTTCCTTTCATTGCTGTATACTATCTCCATTACGGACTAAATAACAACCATGCCTTCACTATTCCCCTATCTCTTCACCTTCGAGCAAGCGGCTCCCTTCATCCTCCGTATCGTGCTCGGTATCACCCTCGCATGGTTCGGCTATCAGAAGATCCAACAGCGCGGAGAAAGTTCAGGAAGTAACAGCATCCTCTACGGCGCAGTTGAAATCATCGTCGCCATCTTCCTTATTATTGGTCTGTACACCCAGCTCGCGGCCATCATCAATATCGGCATCCTCTTGATCAAGCTTGGACACAAGGTCAGGTCAAAACAATTCCTCACTGACGGCATCAACTACTATATTCTCCTCCTCGCCATGGCCGTTGCCGTCACACTCATGGGTGCTGGATGGTTCGCGTTTGATTTGCCCCTGTAATACAGACTGTGTCTACTAACGCATATATAATATCTATATGAAAAATCCTGAATCACTCGGGCAACTGCCTATCCATATTCAATAAAAAATCGCATGCCACTGGACATGCGAGATTTGGGAATCAATCAGAAAAAGAGAGCCACAATAAAAGTTCCAGCAACTCCACTGCCGACAATTTCATTGAAATGTGTCGTTCCGGCTGGTGAGAAACTCATCACCGCAACCGCCAGCCAGATCGCCACGATAGCAACGGCGTCCCATCTCACCCCGGCAAACCGCCCATTGGAACCTTCCAATTCTTCGACTTTTTCTTCCAATTCCTTGAGACGTTGATTCGTTTCACTGTCATCATTCTTAGCCATATTATATAGATCTCCTTCAGATCATAGAATGACATACAGATAATCATATGTCAATAATTTCAATTTGGTGCGCCCAGTTGGATTCGAACCAACGACCCACTCCTTAAAAGGGAGTTGCTCTACCACCTGAGCTATGGGCGCAAGCGAGGAATAAAGAACGAATGCTCGCATTCGTTCTTGGTCCGAGCGCAGCGCCGATATCGAGCGTAGCGAAGATATGGGCGCAGACGACTCTAAAAACAATCACAAACGCGTAGTTGACAGATTAGCATAAAATAGGACTTCCGCAATTTATTTCAACCCAAGTAGCACCCGCTCCACCGCCAGTTCCATATCCCCCATCCCCCGATGTCCATCATGATAGAGAGTGATGAATTTTTTCGTCAGTCCACTCAATTCATCAGCAGAGTAATTCCCCGCAGCTTTTTTTGCCTTGGAATACACAAAAGGGCTCAGGCCAGTTTCGGCAGCACTATTCCCCGTAGCAGCCAGCGTCATGGACTTTACCTGCCAGAATAATGTACCAATAATATTCTCCGGTTCCGTTCCCGCATCAATAGCTTGTCGATACACAGACCAGGCTTTGAATGAATCGCGAGATCCTACCGCATCGGCGAGTGCAAAGATATTAAATTCGTCCTTACCAGCGCCAAAACTCGGAACAGCTTTTTTCTCTTCACATTCAACAACTTTTTCTGCACCTTTTTCGACAGCTTTCTTGAGCTCAGCATTGGGCTTACCTTCAACCATAACGAAAATGTTCGCCGACTCATTCATAGCAGGAATGAATTCGGGCAACAATTCTTTGGCTTCACTATTCTCTGCGATGCGATCGAGTAGAATTATATATTTATTTGAAAATAGTCCCTGGCCGCCGAGATGCTCCTCGATGATGGATGGGGTCCAATTCCCCGCTTCAACACGAACATACGATGCGTCTGGTTTTTTGGCGCGCAAAGAAGCAACTAGAGCCGACGCTTTGGTGACAGCGGTGTGGGTATCTGATCCATGGAAGACGTAGAGCATGTGAGAAGTATACCAATTACTTCAACTCCCCCCAATTCATGCCAATATTCGCACTCGCTTTGAGCGCCACGCCCTTCGTATCCTTGAGATCCATAACCGACTCCATGATCTTCTCGATATCCGCAGCCACCTTTTTTGCTTTTCCTTCACGGATTTCATATACCAGTTCGT
>CAYZZN010000039.1:862-6490 GCA_964483165.1 uncultured Candidatus Saccharibacteria bacterium | reverse complement strand
CAAGGGCTGATCGAACACTCTGTCTTATCAACAACCGCGGCGGCTTCAAGCTTCCGCGGTTTTTTCATGCCTGCATATTGCTTTTTCAGCTCTAGTGAGGTATAGTTGCTCAACATCATTTTACGAATATGGCCAAGCAGATACAACTCATACAACTCAAGAACAAATCAACCGGCGAGACCTATTGGACCCGCAAGAATAAGAAGCTGGTCGAACGCAAGATCGAGCTCAAGAAATACAGCGCCAAACTGCGCAAACACGTGGTCTTCAAGGAGGCAAAGAAATAACATCTTTTGCATACGGGCAAAAAAGAGGGTAGGATTAGCACACCCTCTTTTTTGTTAAAGGAAAGGGTAAGATGAAAATTCTGGTCTCGAATTTCCTCAGGCTTCGCCAGAGGAAATCTCTCGATCCCAATTTTCTTTGGAAATGAAAATTGGGCGATTAGTTAAGTGGCATAACTGCGGTCTCCAAAACCGCTGTCCGAGGTTCGATTCCTCGATCGCCCGCATCTGTGAATAGCTCCTTTTCTCGTTCGACGCTATAATAAACCCCATATGGACTCTCTTTCCTTTGAAGGGCAGAAACTTGCCAGTCCCCAGGAAGAACTCTCGCGATTGCGCGAGGCCACCAAGACGCGCGTCGAGGATTCGAAAGAAACCGATGTTGAGCTCAGTGCGCATCAGGCCGCCACGGAAGTGGTAGAAAAGTATGCCGCTACGTCACCCAGCGAAGTTCTCCATCCCGACTACGAGATGCCTGGACACGAGGCCGAAGCCATCACTCTCGAACTTTCTCCCGAGCCGCACGATCGTCAGCTCGAACGCTTCATTGGTATTCTTCAGGAGAGGGGTATCAGGAACGCCATGACCGTCGTGGAGAATACCCGCAATCCGCATCTCATGGATGACTTCCATCGGTTCCTCATCCAGTTCATCGCCGCTGGGTATCCTATATCCGATCTCGCCAACAAAGATGAACTCTGGACGCCGCTCCATATGACGCTTTTTGAAGTGAGTCTGCCCGACACCTCAGAAGAAGACAAAAAGAAACAACTCAAAGAACTCATTTCCGGCATGGAACAATTTTATGCCGGCATGTTGTCCATCGCATCGAATACCAAGGGCAAGGGATATTTTTCTATCGAGATCGCCAACTCCAACGGCAGTGATCAAGTCGTCTTCTATGTTTCCGTCCCCAGCGACCGCGCCGATCTCCTCAGCAAGCAGTTGGTGGCCATATTCCCGAACGCGCATATTGCCGAGCACAAGGATGACTACAATATATTCAATGAATCCGGCGCCACGGCCATCTCATATGCTTCGCTTGCCAAGCATCCACTCTATCCGCTCAAGCCCTATGAGGAATTCAATGTCGATCCATTGAGCGTCATTCTCAGCAACTTTTCAAAAGTAGATACACACGGCGAAGGAGCCGCTATCCAACTCATTGTCGGTAATTGGCAGGATTCATTCTCGAAAGAGGGCAGTAAGGCGTTGGAAAGGATCCGTGGCGGTGAAAAGGTCAAGGATGCGCTCGATGAGATGGGCTCCGGCGTCGGCAAAATGATCGCCAAGGACGTACTCGGCATGTTCAAAAGCGAGAAGAAGGCCGACAAAGAAAAAGAAGACAAACAGAAGCGCACGCAGACTCTCGATCAGGCAGTCATCGAACAATTCACGCGCAAACTCAAGAGTCCGCTGGTGGGCGTCAACCTGCGCATCGTTGCTTCCGGAGCTTCACAGGCCGAAGCAGACGACATCCTCCACGATCTCCAGTCCAGCTTCAATCAGTTCGAGAACGGTCACGGCAATTTCCTGGAATGGAAGGCCATCAAGCCCAAACAGATTGAGGATGTTCTCAAACATTTTTCATTCCGCTCATTTGACGACAAAGAGCAGATGATCCTCAACCTGGAGGAAGTGACTACGTGCATGCATTTCCCCGCATCGCATGTCAGCAAGGCCGCTCCACAACTCAAGCAATCCAAGGCCGGTACATCACCGGTGCCGCTCGGTGTTCCGACGGATGGTACGCTCATCGGCGTGAATAGTCATCGCGGTCAGGAGTCCAATGTCTGCATCGCACCCGAAGACCGTATGCGCCATTTCTACGTTATCGGTCAGACGGGTACCGGTAAGACAACGCTCCTGAAGAATATGATCATTCAGGATATTCAGGAAGGGAACGGTGTGTGCTTCATTGATCCGCACGGATCCGACGTCATGGACATTCTGGCCAACATTCCACCTGAGCGCTATGACGACGTAGTGTATTTTGACCCCGCATCCACGGATCGTCCGATGGCACTCAACATGCTGGAGTTTGATCGCCGATTCCCCGAGCAGAAAACATTCGTGGTCAACGAGATGTTCAGCATTTTCCAAAAATTGTACGGAGCAGTCCCTGAATCCATGGGCCCAATGTTCGAACAGTATTTCCGTAACGCCACCATGCTCGTGATCGAAGATCCGGAGAGTGGTTCGACCCTGCTCGATGTCTCTCGTGTCATGTCCAACAAAGCATTCCGCGAGATGAAGATCGGGAAGTGCAAGAATCCCGTGGTGGTCCAATTCTGGAAAGAGATTGCCGAGAAGGCCGGTGGGGAAGCGTCGCTCGCCAACGTTGTGCCTTATATCACTTCCAAGTTCGATGTGTTCCTGTCCAACGAGATCATGCGCCCCATCGTGGCGCAGGAAACATCCTCCTTCAACATGCGCGAGATCATGGATAGCAAGAAGATCCTCTTGGTCAATCTTTCGAAAGGCCGTCTTGGTGATATCAACTCGCACCTGATCGGTCTCATCTTGGTGGGCAAGATCCTCATGGCCGCACTGTCTCGCGTGGATTCGTTCGGCAAGAATATGCCCGACTTCTTTCTCTATCTCGATGAGTTCCAGAATGTCACCACTGACTCCATCGCCACCATCCTCTCCGAAGCGCGCAAGTATCGCCTGGCACTCACGGTGGCGCACCAATTCATCGGTCAGCTTGACGACAAGATCAAGAATGCCGTCTTCGGCAACGTCGGCTCCATGGCGGTATTCCGTGTTGGTACCGAGGATGCCGAATTCCTGGAAAAGCAGTTTACGCCCGTCTTCAGTCAGACTGATATCAGCAACCTCGACAACTTCAATGCCTACATCCGACTGCTCTCGGGTGGCAAGCCGGTCAAACCATTCAATGTGCGCATCATGCCGCCAACCAAAGGCAATCCCGATCAGGCAGACAAGCTCAAGGAGCTCTCATCGCTCATGTTCGGCAAGCCGCGTGCCGAGGTGGAGGCTGAAATCATGAAGAAGTATCAGGGGTTGAAGGCGTGAGTGAACTGAGCTATTATTTACGTCAGTACTCATTACCCAATTAATTTTTTCAGTTATGCCAAAATCACCCGAAATATTCATGCCCGCCCCGAACGCTGAAGCGGTTATCCGCAATGCCGAGGATTCGTTCCCGAATGATCCTGCAAAGCGCATTGATGAGTCCCGAAAATATTTACAGAAGTGCGCCGAGGCCGCAGTGAGTGAAGCACATGAGAAGGAGTTACCGGAAGAGATCGAAGCTGGTTCCAATGACGAAATACAGTGGTATCACTCCCACATGATTTCTTTGCTCGATCAGGATCCTGACTGGGTCGCACTCACTGTCTACGTAGATAGGCTCGCGAGCGAAATTTCAGAAGCAACCAAGGCAGTTGTGGCCGCAGAGCAGGCCGCTGACGCTGAGAAGAAGCGTGGGGAAGAGGTGGCGGCCCTCACAGAGACACGTGCACTCTATGAGCAATGCGGCGTGGATACTGCCAAGATCGATGAGGCTATCGAGGCGTTATCAGCCTGATTAACAGTAACCTAATAAAACACTCGTATGACATCCGAATCATTCAAAGAACAAGCTCCTGCGGAATTGCGTACCTATGAAGCGTGGTGGCAGAAGACCTATGGTCGCGATCCTAGCGTTGAAGAAGATAAGGAGTTGGTTGGTATCGCGAAAGAACTCGCCGCGACCGATCCAAAATTCGCTGAGATTCTCAAGGATTCGCTCATGAAGCAATTTGTCGAAAGCGATGAAGGTTTGGAGGACAAAGGTAAAAGAAGGTGGGCGCTTGTGGGTGCGCTTTCAACGTACGGAAAAGAATTTGGACTTTCTGTAGACTAGTCGAGTTTCTACTGATACATATCCTCTAGCGTAATATTGGCCACATCACCTCGGTATTTGGGGTGGTCTTTGAAGTTGGGATGCTCAACGATAGCGGCAAATTTTCGTGAGTCACTGTTCGGCTCTTTGGAGCTCCATTCATGTAGTATTTCATCAAGCTTTGCTTTATCAACATGTTCCCATGGTTTTTCCGTGCGGAACTTTTCTACGGCAAGTTGGATCTGTCGTTTGACGTAGTTGTTCGATGGGGGACCATCGATAAGCTCCCATCGTGCGCTGTCGATGTCACTCACTGGTGCCGTTTCCATTGATTTCATGTCCTAAGTATAAGATACGGCTCTATATCAGGGAAGTACGGCTATCCCCGTACTCTCCCCATAAGAAGCTTGACAATAAAGCTCTATATGGTATAATAGTATACGTTAGCAATTAACCCTTATTTACCTATGACGAAATCAATCAAAACTCTTATCGGTGTTATTGTCATCGCGGCAGTGATCCTCGTGATTGCGGCTACGACCAAGACCACTCCGGTAAGTAACCAGGCGGACTTGAATAGTCCTGCCACGTTGACTCTGGTTAGTCCATTCGGCGGAACTGCCGAAGTAGGCAAACTCCAGGGTATTGCATGGACCTCTCGTAACTATGGTTCAGACACGATCGCGGTCAATATTATCCGCAAGATCTCTGACAACCCATCACGTTATGAACTCGTTCGCACCGTCTCGATCGCAACATTAAATGACGGTTCGGCTGTATGGGTCCCGGCTTTGACTGACGTGGGTAGTGATATCTACGTCGAAGTCGCCTGCGCTGTCTCCGGACAGGCATGTACCGCTTCGGCATCAACTGCGTCTCTCGCAGTGCTCGATACCGGTCGTTATGACAACACTGCTTCGGTTCTCGAAGCTATCGAAGCCGCTCAGAATAAGTAATTCCTAGAAATTACTATTCGACAAAAAGTCCACCTCTGGGTGGGCTTTTTGTTTGTGTCCGAAAAAATGGGTATCAAAAAACGGGGTACGAGACCCCGTTGAAATTTGGAAACTTACAAACGTGTTTCTTCAGGCGCCGCCCAATGCTGCGGCTTCTGCTTGTTCGCGGTAGAATCGGCGTGAGATGCGTTGCCAGAGCTGACGGAGTTCGCCGCGGCACGAGGCCGGCGGTTCAGCGCAGTTACTCACCGCAACTTCGATCAGACTGCCATCGTATCCGCGAGTGACGAAGCGCTCCTCGCCATTTTCGTTGATACGTTCGATGGGCAAGGGATCATCCGGCAAGCCGTCGATGGGTGAGAGTGAGTGGCGGAATGATTCTTCGGTATCGGTTGGATCTGCAAGGGCCGTTTGGGACATACCTCAATCCTTTGGTTTGAATGTGGACTCCACGGTGCTGTTCGACAATATGCTACCACGACTCGGGTTTTTGACAATACCTGAGTGGTGGATGTATGAGGTGTAATAAAATTTCCCC
>CAYZZN010000039.1:0-852 GCA_964483165.1 uncultured Candidatus Saccharibacteria bacterium | reverse complement strand
AGCCCAGTTGCAATTTTACATTAATGTGGTACAGTAATTTTGACGTAGTTACATGTGGAATCATCCGATTTCAAGGTTTTAACTGCTCATTAACAAATGGCATTCCGATAAGGGATACGCCACACAGAGGAAAGGTAGTACCATGAAAGGTCAACCAAATACGTTAGTAACAAGCACAAAAAGCGTACAAGCGCGTGACGGTACGGAAGAGTTAGGTAAAGAGTCAGGGCACATGCACAAACTACTTTGTAGGTTACGCAGTGTGGGGGCAACGCCCTATGATCTAGTCGTTATGCGGACTGCAGACGACAAGTATTTCGAGCGATTCCTCGCCGGTATCCGTGCCGCAATTGCGCCGTCAGACGACGATATTGAGCTCCTCAATCTGGACCGCGGGTTCAATGTGAACGACTTGGAAATGGAGGAAGGAGAGGGGTTGCCTCGTTTGGTTGCAGATAACCTCGTTGATATCCGTCTAGGCATCCGTCCTCTGGAAATCGACAGTAATGAGTTTGTGTTCGGTGACATGAAAATCGCCGCTATCAAACCCACTGGTTCATGTATAGATAATGGGATTTATACAAGAGGTGCTCTGACGGGTACTCCTGATCGCTGTCTTGACCTCAACTTGGCGGCTGCTCGGTGGATGTTCGAAAGTGATCGAATGCGGACCATTTTTCAACGAGCGCCGTTCAACGGTGAGTGGGTAGAGGAGACGCTGTTCTTTTTGGGGACCGTTTGGGTTGCCTGGAATGGGGAAAAGAAAGTCATCGTCGCGCCGGCGTTGACCTCGGACAAGGAGGGAAATATTAAAAAGACAATCAAGGTTGTTCCGGAAGGTACGTGGCCAAC
>CAYZZN010000038.1:0-6558 GCA_964483165.1 uncultured Candidatus Saccharibacteria bacterium | reverse complement strand
AGCTGCACGTGACGCCCGACGACCTATTCGAGGCGTGAACGGCCGCGCAGGCATTCCTGCTCAGAATACACTCCCTGCGACTGCCCCATTCTCGAAAACGCCCCGCCCACCACGCACCAAAGGTCCTTCCCCTATACCAACTCGCGCACCCGGCGAGTTCCCTATGCGCATCAACAAGTATCTCTCGTGGAAGGGATACGCCACACGCCAGGGCGCGGACGAGATGATCAAGAAAAGGATTGTGACCCTGAATGGTCGGCTGGCCATTCTTGGCGATCAGGTTCAAGCCACTGACACGATAGAAGTCCGCACCCACCGACAACCGGAGTCATATGTTTATTATGCATACAACAAACAGCGTGGGGTGAGCACCGAACCGACACCCAAAGGAAAAGACATCAGCCAAGTGATCAATTTGAAAGGTGTATTCCCTGTCGGCAGTCTCGATACCAATTCCGACGGACTGGTCATCCTCACCAATGACCGTCGCATCGTCAATCGTCTCTTGAATCCCGCTCACGCGCACATGAAAGAATATATTGTGCGAACCGTGAATCCACTGAAACCAAATTTTCAGGAAAAGATGGAGGCTGGCGTAACACTCGGGACCGGCCCTTCAAAAAAAGGACCCATCCATGCGACCGTGCATCTCATTCGAGATACCATATTCAGTATCCGCCTCACCGAGAATGATGGTATCGTGCGCCAGATGTGTGCCCTCTTCTTTGCGGAGATCGATACATTGACACGCACTGAGGTCTTGAATGTGCGACTGGAGAAAATACCACCCAATTCATACCGCGCTATCAAAGACGAGGAACTGAGGATTTTTCTGACAAGCCTGGGGTTGTAGGTCATTTTGATATAAAAAACGCCCGACAGTTTCCCGTCGGGCGATTGCTGTAGAACAGCGCTACTTTTTCGAAAACGGATCAATCGTTTCCATCTTTTTCGTTTTCATCATTTCTTCCGTCGCCGCCGAAGTGATCGTCGCCCGTACATCATCTGTCACTTTCTTCGGGAAACCGAACAGTTTCCTGGCAATCATACCCTTGGGAGCCGACTCGAGGAAGTTATCGAGAACCCTGATGCGGTCGATCTTACTGCGCTGAGTTGATTCCATACGCGCATAACCGGATTCGATGATAGTTTGAAGCTTGAGAAAGAGGGCGGGCTCGATCCCAAGATTCTGCTCCTTGATCCAGACCATTGCGCCCTTGACTCCATCTTCACCATAGCGTCCACTCATTCCGGCGTCGATGGCTTTCAAGACCAATTCACCGTACTTCTCAATGGACAAACCCTGCGATTTCAGGGAGTTGAAGACTGACGCATGCACATTCTGGTAGTCCTTATGCACCGCCATCACGCCGTTTTCCTGTTGTACCGCCGTGTTGTAGATACCGACGAGGTACACAGCAGCGATCAGCAGGATGCCGGCAAGTGCCACGCCGACAATCAGCAATGTTAGTTTGGCCGAACCATTTTGACGCGTACGCGTCGGAGACGAGTTAATATTCATAATCTGCAGTTTCCTTTCTTTCTGTGTTGATGTGTTGAGTTGAATCGTGGATCAGACATACCGACTGCGGCCATACATATGTGAAGGGCGCCACGTACGCCAATCATTATGTATGAGCAGATGAGACGTGAACCAACTAGCCGCACCGCCCATCAGTACGATGAGGACTTGGCACCACCACGGCAGACTGATGTCGGCCGCGAGGTATTCCATGTCCGCGGTAGGAGTCCTCTCGAAGCCTCCGGCACCGGGCGGTTTTGACACCTGACCAGTGATAGTAGCCGCGAGAACTCCGCCGTCGGGAAGCTGTTTCATTCCCGTGATCTGATCACGCAGAGCGATCTTGAACTCCTCGACTTTCGTCCAGGCGATCACTTCGACCCAGCGCACTTCGGGGAATGCAGGCATACCAAGAATGACAATGACGTCATTCTTCTTGCCTTGAATCCAATATTCCTTGAGCGCCTCGGCGAAGCCTCTGTCCGGTGAACTAGTAACGTACACCAAGATATTGACTTGCTTCCGTTCTCCCAAGGAACGAAGTTCCTTGTCGAGACGGGCGTCCAACGCCTGCTTCCAGGCGACCGGCAGAGTGAGACCTGCTTCGATCACTCGATCGACCTCGATCTCCCCATACCCATCGGCATAGACCGATGGGTACTCCCGCAAGTTGTCACGATGAGCGTCAATGTTTCCCCGAAGTTTACGGATCGAGTCCGACGCCTTCAAGTAATTGACATAGAGGTGTGGCCGGGAGGCGGGCATGAGAGTCGCTTGATTGCGATCACATTCGACGTAATACATGTCGCCATCACCGCTACTCGACTGGTTGAGACGGAGAATGTTCTTCTTCGTCTGATTTCCGAATCGAGCGTGATAGGCGGCATAGACATCTCTCGACGAGCTGAAGTTGCCCGCCGTCGTGCACACGTTCCATTCCGGTGCGTGATACACATAGGATGTCGAGGTTGTAGTGTTGCCATCCTTGTCAGTCGATGTCGTGGTCACCTCTTCGGTCCACGCCTCGTAGTATTCAGACCTCGTCACATACCCGTTCCAAATCTCCGTATCGGCGATATTCGTCGCCGTGGAGAAAAAGATCGTGTAGAGAAAGAGGATGACCACTGACGACGCGCCGATCTGTATGGGCAATTCGCGCCACATGAATTCGGCCGGCTTGGTCAGTTTCCTGATCAGGCCATAGACCGCCGCAATGATGATCACGATCCAGAATCCGATATTGTGGAAGACGATATGAAATACGCCCCCCATGAACGTCACGATACTGGCAAGATCAATGTTCCTGCCAAGGATTTTCACCAAAAGACCAATGAGCGACAGCGCGATACCAATGACGGTAAAGATCAGGCGCACATCAGTCTCACCACGCTCAACTGAACGTCTGTGTGTGTTCACATTCATTATGTTTTCTCCAATTGTTGTTGCACTTTCAACGTGCAAATTGTTGATTTTTCTGCGAGGTATTATAGCATATTATGTTATAAAGGTCAAGTATTATCCCTGGACAACTGGCTCTATAATAAACCCATGGACCTGAGCCATATCCCCCACCACCTCCCCATCGATCTAGCCTCCTTCGGCTTCACTCAGCGCGAAAAAAGTGCTAATGGCTCACCGGTTAAAAATCGCTGTGGGCGAGACTTTTTCTATTACGCATTACATTTCTTTTACCCAAATATATTTTCACCGACGGCGCTGAACCCGGTAGAGATAGAACGCCAACACATATTCGGCACACCTATGCCAGCTACTCTGGTGTGGACTGGCTTACCATTCAAGAATATTCCGAACCTGTTCAAAGAGAAGAACCTGATGCTCACGATCAACTCTCTTCTTGTCCGCTCGTACTGGTCTTTTATGCGGGCAATGCTATTCCAAAAACCCAAACAATTTGACCAAGCCTTGAATGACGTGCGCTCGACCGTTGATGCCGGGAATGCCGTCGGTATTGATGTCTCCATCCGTCTCGGCGGACTGGTGGATCATGTGATGTTCATCTATGGATACGATGAGAATAATCTATACGTGTTTGACACGCACCAGGTATCAGGATTGGCATACGAAAAAATAACGCCCCTGGACGACACACGCAATATCATGAGGCTTCCTTTGAATGTGATCCGAGGTCGCTGGACCAGATGGAACCGGGTATGGATCCTGAGCAAGATACCCTCGGCAAATAGTTGACAACAAGCGCAATAGCCATATAGTACATCCAGAATAACAATCCACGATCGGAGGAATCCATGAATAACTATTACCTGATAGCGGCGGGCCTAGCCCTCAGCTGTGGGGCCATAGCCGCTTTACGATGGCGCAAACGCAGGAAAAAAAGGCGGTTGTACGAAAAGGTCTGTGATATCTTGAAGTCCACATGGGCGCAAGGGAATGGCCACAGTATCTCGAGACCCGCTTGGATGCTGGATAAGGACGTGCGTCGAAAGCTCGCTGAGATGGGGGTTGCCCTCGGGTACGCCGAGTTCCACATCCTCATGAACGAGATGGAGCTCGACTATGAGATCGAAAGTGAAGATTGCCACGAGATGAGGTGCCTGGGAAATCCGTTGCCGCGCAAGTTCCGGATTCTCGTACCCCCTTTGAGGATCTGAATGATGTTCGATCTCTACGGCCGGAGCAGCTTGCTCCGGCCTTTTTTGTGCGCTAGGCTTGTCTTCAGGAAAGGAATTGCATGAACGAAGCTGAAAAACCGGATGCGACCATCGTCTCCAACGTCGTGTTTGAAAAGCTCGAGGAAGCCATCCTTGTCGAAATGGCGCGCATGATGATGCGGGCGAAAGTGCATGAGGCAGCACTCGAAGCAACGGGGCCTTTGACCCTCAATGTCACCGTGTCGACCAGGTTCGACTATATCCTCAATGCGTCGGTTGGCGGATACATCTTTTACGTCACCGGCAAGAAAGACGGATGCACAGAAGAGATACGGGCGCGGATGATCGTGGCCCGTCACACCGGCCAGCCGAGCCCCGAGCAGCTGGACGAAGAGGGCTTCGCCAGAGAGCTCGAAGCCGCCATCAACAAGATCTGCGGTACGCTCTGACCACACCCCGCACCGAGAACGGCGCGGGGTTTTTTAGTTTAGGCTTCACTCACTCGCCTACTTGCCTTGACCAGCGCGTTTTGCTGACCAAAGCTGAATAGTGACGAGCAGTGGCGACCCAATAAACACCGAGGAATACGTACCTGCCGCGATACCAATGATGAGCGCGAGTGAGAAATGTTCAGTCGTTGAACCGCCAAGAATATACAGCACAACCAAAGCGATGAGTGTGGTCATCGAAGTGTTGATGGAACGCGTGAATGTCTGACCGATACTTTCGCCGACCACGTCGCTGAAAGGTTTGTTGGCGGAAGCGTGGCGAAGATTTTCGCGGACACGGTCGAAGACCACAATGGTGTCATGGACAGAGAAACCAAGAACGACGAGAAGCGCAGTGACGAAGAGCGTATCGACTTCGTACCCAAGGAAATGACCGAGCACTGAAAAGACACCGACTGGTATGATCACGTCATGGAGCAATGCGACGATGGCGATCAAACCGTACTTCCATGAGGAGACAGGCTGGGCCACTTTGCGGAACGCAAACGTGATGAAGAGCACAATAGCAAAAATGACGAGCGCAATAGACCACAGGGACTTGCGGAGGGCCTCAGTACCGAGAACAGGACCGATGGATGAGAAATTCTTTTCAACAGCTGGTGACATGCCTCCGAGAGAAAGTGCCGTAAATACTTTTGCTTTCTCTGCCTGATCGATAGGCTTCATGCGGATGATGTACTCTTCCTCCCCTTCCTTCGTGGTGCTCAAACGGATAGATGCGGAAGGGTCGATCACCGCCAACGATGATGCAACCACTGACTGATCAGGACGACCAGCCGGATACGCAACTTCGATGAGAGTTCCGCCGGTAAAATCAATGCCCGGTTTCAAACCCCACACAGCCAAGGAGACCACGCAGGCGAGGACAAGAACGATCGAGATGCTATAGAAGATTTTTCTGTATGTTACAACCCACATATATTATTTCTTAAAATGAAATCCGTTGCTGATAAGGAAAGTCGACAACTTCGTAGTTCTCGATGGCGCCATCGCGTAGAGGAACAAACGTGAGGCGGTGATGGCAGTGAACATAGAGACCAGAACGCCCACCAGGAAAACCAATGCGAAGCCAGTGATGACTGCGGTGGACCCGAAGTAATAGAGGATGAGACCGGTGATGATGCTAGAGATGTTCGAGTCACGAATGGAGAGCCAAGCGCGGGCAAAACCTTCGTGCATAGCATCCCAGACGCCACGACCTCGAGCGAGCTCTTCTTTCATGCGCTCGAAAATAAGGATGTTGGCATCCACTGCCATACCGATAGACAGGATGAATGCGGCGATGCCAGCCGCAGTCAGAGTCACCGGAATGAGTTTGAAAAGCGCCAACATGATGACGGTATAGACACCCAGAGCGATCACCGCAACCACGCCCGGCAATCGATACCAAATGACGAGGAACAAGGCGATAATGATGAATGCCACGATACCAGCCCTGATGCCGCCCTGCACCGCAGCTTGTCCGAGTGATGGACCGATGGTCTGTGTGGAAATGAGAGTGATAGGCACAGGCAATGCTCCATAATTCAAGTCACGAACCAACTTGCGAGCTTCTTCAACCGTGAATGTGCCACTGATCTGCGCCTTGCCGTCAATGATCTGATCACGGATGACTGGTACAGAGATCGGGTCACCGTCGAGGAAAATACCGAGGAAGTTTCCGATGTTGTCTTTCGTAATCTTGGAGAAGAGATCGCGACCTTCGCTGGTGAAGGTAAGTCCGACCACCGGCTGATTGGTGGTGGGATTAAATTCGAGGCTGGCCTTGCTGATCATACGACCAGTGAGTCCGGTGGTCTTGAACAATTTGAGATATGCCGCCGCTTGTTCAGTAGAGCTTGAAAAGGCGTCAGCGGTAGTCTCGAAATCACGCATGGCATCCGCGGTGACCAGACGG
>CAYZZN010000037.1:2438-6633 GCA_964483165.1 uncultured Candidatus Saccharibacteria bacterium | reverse complement strand
CGCACGATGAGGCCAAGGCGAAAACCAAGAAGTCCTCATCATCGCGTTCCAGGGCCGCCGCATATTCATACGTGAGCGCTGTCGGGGGAGTGGTGCAAATTCATCATACCTGGGCTGAATGCGAAAAACGCGTCAAAGGAACCAAGGGTGCGCGATTCAAGAAGGCCCTTAATATGGCGGAAGAAGCTGCTATTAGGCAAGAATTCAGCAGTCGCTAATTCTAAGGGCCACCTCGTTTTTGGAATCTTCATCATTTCTTCAGCATATCTTCACTGTTTCTTTATCAGCGTCATCTACAATAACTCCCGATGCGAAAGGGAGTTTTTATATTCTGGAGCATATTCATCGCAGCTGCGATCACCCGCGTGGTTTTTTCCCTGCACGGTGAAACACCCGATATTGGTCTGTGTACCAAACAACTCATAGAAGGCAGCGGCACCATCTGGACTGAACCGGAACGAAAAGAAACCGGTCAGGTATTCATTGTGTTTGTTGATGGGATGTCTATCGCGTCGACCAGTGAATCCTGCGCCTCGAATCTCTTGATTCGCATGAAGACGAAGTTATACCCGCGATTTGTGTACGGGGATCACATTTCATTTTCAGGAAAAATATCAAAACCGTTCAATTTTAGCAGTGATACAGGACGTTCGTTCGATTACATTGGTTATCTGGCCAAGGACGATGTGTTCTATGAAATTAAAAGTGCGATTGTGGAGCCGGTATCTACTTCTTCTGCATCTACGCAGACAATATTGTTTTATCTCAAGAGAAAGTTTGTCGCGAATCTCGAACACGTGCTCGGCGAGCCGCATTCGGCACTGGCTGCCGGATTGGTGGTGGGAGAAAAAAGCGCGCTCGGAAAAGATTTACTAGAGGACTTTCGCATCGTTGGTCTGATTCATATCATTGTTCTCTCAGGATTCAACATAACCATTGTTGGTGACGCAATGCGGCGTATGTTGGCATTCTTGCCGAGAGTGTGGGGTATCTCGATCGGAGGTGTCGGGATTGCGCTCTTTGGCGTGATGGTGGGTGGGGGAGCGACGGTGGTCCGCTCTTGTTTCATGGCAGGAATCGCTCTTTCAGCTGATCTGATCCGTCGTGATTACCAAGTGACTCGCGCGCTCATCTTCGCCGGACTCATCATGCTCATACAGAATCCTTCGATCCTGCTACATGATCCCTCTTTCCAATTATCATTCTTGGCGACACTCGGACTCATTCTTCTTGCCAGTCCTATTGAATCGAAACTCGGTTTTATTCCGGAAAAATTCGGTATTCGTGGTATCGTCGCATCCACAATAGCCACGCAAATATTTGTTTCTCCATATATTTTGTACATGATGGGCACCATGTCCATCATCGGTATGGTGGTCAATATTCTGGTCTTGCCGATAATTCCATTGACCATGCTCGTCGTATTTTTAACCGGTACATCAGGATTTATCTATATGCCAATTGCGCAATTTTTCGGCTGGATTGCGCACCTTCTTCTCTCGTACGAACTGCATATGGTTGAATGGTTTGCTCAAGTTCCGTTCGCATCTATTACTATTCCTGTATTTTCTGGTTGGTGGGTGGTGGCATTTTATAGTCTGTTTGCGGTCATGTTTTTCGTCCTGCATGTTCATACAAAAAAACACTTTGACAATCACGCATCACTCAGCTAGTATCGGCAACGGAACCCCTGTACATACTATGAAAGCAAATAGCACCAACACCAAGCCGGTGAATATTCAGGCCCTCCGCGCCCAGCACGCCTCGTTCGATACTATCTGGGAGGGTATGCAGATTGAAGAGGGCAATACCAACGTGCTCGTCCTTCAGACCGGACTCAAGCGTCTCTGTGCCGACGTGAATGAGTCCGATCAGCAGATCATCATCAAACCCTCACCGCGCCAGAAGGATCTCATCAAACAACACTTGTTCGATATGGATTCTGACCCGGACAAGAAAAACGCCCGCACACAACTCGGTCTCCCTTGTCGAAAGGTTTCTTGGTGGGCACGGCCGAGCACACCTTCAAGTCAACCTGGTCTGATCGGCTGACCACCCTTCCTCCACACCCCGCTTCGGCGGGTTTTTTATTTTCTAACAAAACAAAAAAGCCCCGCAGGTGCGGGGCGTGATGTTATCGAGATGGATCTCCGTCGGACTGAATGTTCTCCTCGAAGTAAACTCCTCCACCGTCCATTGGTTGCCATGAGCCGTTGATTGCGGGGCCACCACCATCAGCTACCATGGTCTCGCTCGGCAGGCTTTTCAGGGTCTGTTCAAGCTTTTTAAGCTGTCGGTTTATTGGCTTAAGAGAGCACTTCCTCTCTATCATTCGTCTGGCTGTCTTTTGCAGATCTGCCAGTTCGAGACGCTCTGGATCAGGGAGCCCTTTGCTGGTATCTTTTTTGATCAGTTCGACTCGGCGCGCGTTCAACTTCTCCCACAGCGGCTTCGAGAGCGGCGGGACATTTTTCCCCGCGATGATCTTCCAGTAGTCATTTTTCTTGCGCTTTTCGGTGACGAGGTATTCACCGGACAAAGCACTGAGACTCTGGGAGACGCCGTTCGTATTGAGGCCAACCCTCATGGCGATCTCCTGGGTAGATGCCCATCTGCCTATGTTGAGCATGGCTTCAAGGATCAGTCGTTGCCGTTGTTTCAACGGCCGATTTGTTTTATTCATTGTGCTCCTTTTCTCAGCAGATAGTACGCTCAGGGAGGGAAATGTCAAACAAAAATCCCCAGCGCGTGGAGATTTTTCTGTTACTGATTACTGTGCCTTCTTGAAATGTTCCTCAATCACGTCCCAATTGAGATTCGCGAAAAAGTCTTCAACATATTTTTTCTTTCCCGATGGCTGATAGTCAGCCACAAATGAATGTTCCCACATATCAAGTCCGAGAATGAGCGCGCAATCCTGGAGTTGACCGAGATGTTGCTCATCTATCCATGCGTTCAAGAGGCGTCCGTCTGTGCGGTCATAGTAGAGCATGGCCCAGCCGATGCCGCGTGTCAGGGCGATAGCTTTGAATTCGGCGAGCCATGCCTCGAATGATCCCCATTCTGCGGCGATGGCTTTTTTGAGTGCGCTGGCATCACCGAGTTCTTTGGTGCCCCCTTCAAGCGAAGCAAAATATACCTCATGGTTGCGCATGCCGTTGTACTCGAATCCGAAGCGGCGATTGATCTCTCCTAGGGCGTAGGCGTTCGCTTCCGCGTCTTTTTTGAGCTCAGCAATCTTTTCTAGGACGAGATTGGCGTGCTTCACGTATCCGGCATAGAGCTTGAGATGCTCCTCGATATTCTTGGCCGAGATTCCCGTTAACGCGGGGATATTAAATGTTTTTGCGGTGAATGTTTTCATAGGATTATAGTTTAGCACACCTTTTCTTCATCATTTCTCCCACGTTTCTTCACTGTTTCTTTATCCGGTAGTTATACGATAGGCGTATGAATATTATGAGCATATCAAAACCCTTACTCATTGCCGCTACAGCCACGACTGTCGCTTCGGGGCTTGGCGCGTACATTTGGGGACAGGAACATCGTCCACCCGTCCTCGAGATATACGTTTTTGCATTGAAGAGCGGCAGGTCGCTATTCATACGCACCCCTGATGACAGTAGGATGCTCATCGATGGAGGTGGAAATGCCGAGGTTGTGAGGCATATAAGCGGCATACTTCCTTTTTACTCACGACGTATTGATTCTGTACTTATTACAAATACGGATGGCAAGAATGTGTCGGGGCTTATTGATGTGATCGACCGATACCATGTCGACAAAGTGTACGTTCCCAGATTCACGCTTGAAAATATCGGGATCGCGAGTTCGAGCAATCGGATTTACGAGACGTTCATAGAAACCGTCAGGACGTTGAATATTCAGACCGAGGAAATTTCAGCAGGTCAGGAATTGGTCCTTAGTACTGGACGCAACAGGAGGGAAGAGGTTGTTCTTGACGTGCTTTTTCCTGTCCCTCCGGACACTTTCGACTATTCGAAAGCGAGCGCGCCAGAAGTGCTTTTTAACGTTTCATTTGGCGAGACCTCGGTCGTATTCATAGGGGACGCGAGCAAAAAAGTCCAGAAATATGTGGCGTCAAAAAGTTCAGCTGGTATAAGCGGCACGGATGTTCTCATTGTTTCGCACAGCGCCGCGCCGGCGAATATGTCGGCGGAATTGATGAGTCTGA
>CAYZZN010000037.1:0-2338 GCA_964483165.1 uncultured Candidatus Saccharibacteria bacterium | reverse complement strand
CCATTCTTCTGGAGAGTGCGGAGACCGCGGGCTGAGACGGTGATGCGAACGGTCTTCTTGAGTTCAGGAACATAGATACTCTTTTTCTGGAGATTTGGGTAACGACGAATCTTGCCGCAGGGATTGAACTGCGTTGCACGCGTAGCGTTCGAGTATCGTCCTCCGACGACTGAACCAACTTTAGTTATTGCACAGATTTTCGCCATGAAAGTGATTGAGACGATATGGTATCATAGGCCTACGGAATGTTCAAGCTGCACCACTGTTTTCTTCATGTTAACCATACTTTCAATAGCCATCCTCATACTTTCAGTCATTATCCATGAAATTTCCCATGGATACATGGCAGATCGCCTCGGTGACCCCACTGCACGTCTACAAGGGAGACTCACCCTGAATCCGATCAAGCATATTGACCCGATCGGTTCGATTATTGTTCCCCTCATCACTTCGCTGGCCGGTTTTACCTTCGGATGGGCCAAGCCGGTGCCGTACAATCCGTATAATCTGAAGAACAGACGCTCCGGAGAATTCCTGATTGCCGCCGCGGGGCCACTTTCCAATCTGGGTATCGCGTTGATCTTCGGGTTGATCATCCGATTGGTAGCTACAGGTGTGATGACGCCATTCATCCAGATCGCATCATATATAGTGGTCATCAACATCGTACTCGCCGTTTTCAACCTGATCCCCATTCCGCCACTGGATGGATCGAAACTTCTTTTTTCCTTGTTGCCCGAGCAATACGGCAGAACTCGCATGATGTTGGAAACCTACGGCTCATTCCTCATAATTATCGTCATTTTCTTCCTGTGGGAAGTGATTTCTCCTATTATCTGGCCTATTTTCAAGGCGTTTACGGGGATTGACTTCTAGTGTTATGGCAAATGCCGTAGTGTGGTATTCTTGATGCATATTATTGGATCTAATATTTCTTATATGACTATTGAGACCTTACCTAAAGACGATGCAGGAGTTAGTATTGAGCAGGTTGAGCGTGACATCCGCAATGAGCGTCAGGAAGCATATGATTCGAAAGTGGGGATTTATTTTGCCAAAGAGCTTATCGAAGCTGTTATGAACGGGTTGGTGGATATATCCGAAGCACAGAAGGTCATTGAAGATGCCAAGCGATTTGTCGAAAGTACACGCAAGAAAGGCATGGGATATGAAGCCGTATTCGTATCGGTCACTTCAATCCTGGAAGGCATTCAGCTTACAGAACAAGGTCATCGCGAGGAAGCCGCCAAGGGTAGCGGATTGACCAATACGTTTTATCCTGGCAGTACTTTTTCTGCAGATTTTAGTTTTGCTCCGCACAGCATAGATTCGATCAGTATCGGACTTGAACGAGCGGGTACGCTGCTCAAGTTGTGCGGCGGCTTGGATACTGACAAAGAATCAGCATATGTGGTTCAAAAGGTGCTCGCCGCGCTTTGAGCCGGATTAAGGAGCAGTTGACTTTTGAAGTTTATTTGGGTAATATAATGCTTGAATCTTGAGGTCATCAAAGCTTATTTTTCCGGGCCTGAAACTTCAGCCCGGCTCCGGGGGCGTCGACGGCGTGCATTCTGTCGGCGCTCCTTACTTTTTTCGCTCAAGTGGATGGTTCGGAAGATCGTCCCTTACGCGAATAACGGCGTCGTGCGTCAGCAGTCCTCCTTCAGCTGACCACGGCGCCCATTTTTGTACCCTTTATTTGCCAAGACGCTCATCACATGCTAGAGTCTCTCCACTGTCTCCGTCGAGGAGATCGGTACATTATTAAGGCAAGAATGAGTAATCGCCAGGCGCAGGCCGCGGAATCCCGCCGCCCTCTCAAACGTCTGACGGTGAAAAAATTCAAGATTGCCACAACAAATTCATAGCATGCCAACAATAAATCAGCTTACCAAGCGGAATCGTTCGCGCTTCACGCGCAAATCGAAGTCCATCGCGCTCACCCGCACGTTCAACACCATCAAGAACCACCCGGTATTTTTTCCGGCTCCGTTCAAGCGTGGTGTGTGCGTGAAAGTCACTACCAAGACCCCAAAGAAACCAAACTCAGCTATCCGCAAGATTTGCCGTGTCCGTCTTTCGAACGGCATGGAAGTCACCGCGTATATTCCCGGTGAAGGTCACAACCTCCAGGAACACTCGGTTGTTCTCTTGCGCGGCGGTCGCGTCAAGGACGTAGGACTCCGTTATACGGTAGTTCGCGGAGTGCTCGATGCAGCAGGAGTAGAGAAGCGCCGCAAAGGTCGCAGCCAATACGGAAACAAGAAGCCGAAGGCGGCAAAATAATTCCCTATAATTTTTCTAATTTTCTACTATCATGCGAAGAAAACTCAACATC
>CAYZZN010000036.1:0-6677 GCA_964483165.1 uncultured Candidatus Saccharibacteria bacterium | reverse complement strand
ACAGGGGACCGCTCTACCAGCTGAGCTACCGCGGAATATGAGTACGTGTCAAAATGTAACATATAATGACCTCTAAATCAAAATAATTATTTCCCTCGAAAAGATAACCTGATATACTATCTGTATGAATACCAATATCAAAACTACCGGGATTACCTTGACCGAGTCGATATCAGATTATGTCAGCAAGCGATTCGAGAAAATATCAAAACTCTTGAGTGACGACAGTTCTGTTCAATGCGACATCGAACTTGGTCGGACCACTGCGCATCATCACAAGGGGGACGTATTCCGTTGTGAAATACACATTGTCGGCGCTGGGCTGAATATTTACAATCAAGCCGAGAAAGAAGATCTCTATGCCGCCATTGACGAGGTGCGTGACGGAGCGCTCCGCGAATTGACCGCGGGCAAGAAAAAGCAGATGTCCCGGATCCGCGAAGGAGGAGCCAAGGTCAAGGCCATGATGAAGGGTATGTGGCCCTGGGGAACAAAATAATAACTTAATGCAATCAGTATGAATCCAAAAAAATCTTTTTTTAGTCTTGCGGAGATGAAACAGCCGGTCAATCAATGGTTATGTATCGCTTTTATCGGAATATTCTGTTTTTGGACCATGCTCTACTATTTCACTCAGAAGGCCGAAGCCATCGGCGAGAATTTCAATCCCGTTCAGTATGAATTCCCGAGCCAGCTAGATTAGGTAGCCACTCTTGAAATCCAGGTAGTTCATCTCTTTTTTTCCTTCAGGGATAACTTTTTCAATGATGAGTTTTCCATCCACGTATGAAGCTTGGGTGATCTTGACCTTCACCGGTTTCGAATCACGCTCAATCATGAAATACGCTTGCGGCCATGAATGGTATGCTTGGATTTTTCTGTAATTCAAGTACGGATCGGCAGAGAGATCAAGGAGCCCGTCTTCTTTTTTTATTTTTTCCGTATAGGTAGCCATCGAATGGTCCTGTTCTTTCTCAGTAATTGTTCCCGCTACCCATTCTGGCAATATCGAAGCAAGGAGTTGCGCGCCTTCTTTCGCCATAGACTCTTCGAAGTCCTCGTAGGTGGGCCATTCAGTGATAGTAACTTCCTTTTGTGCCACCAATGGTCCATGATCCATTTCGGCGTCGATCCGCATGATACTGACTCCTGTTTTCTTGGCATCATCGAGCATGGCGGACGGAAGCGGAGAAGCACCACGGTAGAGGGGAAGGAGGGAAGGGTGAATATTCAATGTCTTGCCGCGAGGAATATCAATGAGCGCGGAAGGAAGTATTTTTCCATATGAAGCGACGACAAAAACATCGGCGTTTTTTGCTTTGAGTTGATCGATAGAGGAGGCATCAATTTTTGTCGGATCAAGGGTTTCAATATTCCGCGCGGTCGCCCATGATTTCACCACGTTCGGTGTCATGATAAGTTTTCGTCCCTGTGGCTTGTCGGGGGTGGTGACCACGCATGATGGTGTGAATCCAAGTTTCTCCAGCTCATCGAGGACGATGACCGAGAGGCGGGATGAACCAAAAAAGACAAAATTGACGGGAGAATTCATGTTCGTTATTTCTTCTGAAGTTCCTCGATTTCTTCTTCACTCATCTCCCACACGGCGTCGGCCTTGTCGATAAAGAGTATGCCATCCAAGTGGTCGCATTCATGCTGGAATACCTGCGCGAGAAGTCCGCTGGCCCCACGTTCGATCTTCTCACCTTTTTCGTTATAGGCGCGGATCGTAGCTTTGTTAGAGCGTTTGACCTTGCCATAGAGCCAGCGTACTGACAAGCACCCTTCCTCGAGTTCTTTCTTGTCTCGCGAAAGCTTAAGGATTTCAGGATTGATGAATACGAGATTGGTCTCGTCTCCTGTGTAGCTGGTGTCAGCTTGTTTGAGGAGTGATCCGGACACCACGAATATGCGCAGAGATACGCCGATCTGCGGCGCGGCGATGGCTATGCCGTCTTTTTGTCCGGCCATGGTCGCAGACATATCAGCAATGATTTGCCTGATCTTTGGGGAAGTTATCTCAGAAACAGGAACTGCCACCGCCTTCTTTCTGAGGATGGGGTCATTTCGCTGAAGGATTTCTTTCATGGCAAAACTGTACCATGAAAATGTCGGTTACAACAAACTTTCCGGGTCCACTTTCACTTTGACATTCTGCGGCAAACTGCGGAGTTTCTCGATGAGATCCGAGTTCGTCCAACCCCCCTCAGGAACTTTGAGCAGACCGTGAATGATGGAATTGCCTCGAACAGTGGCGGTGAAGGCAGGGAAGATGTCGATCTCGCGCGGTTCCAATAGTTTCTGGACCTCAGCCATAGCCTGCGCGATCTTGTCCTTCTTGCCCTCGATGGTGATCTTGATGAGTGTCGTGAATGGCGGATACGCAAAATCCTTGCGTTCATCGAGTGTTGATCGGTAAAAGTCACTCAGGTTGCCTTTGAGTCCATATTCAAAGACTTTTTCTCCCGATTTGCGCGTCTGCACCAGAATGGATCTGTTTGCCATACTCCGCAGACGGATGAGTGTGTACATTATTTTTTCCTGAATGCGGAAATCGGGCAGTGCGAAGAGGGAATCCAGAGACGCTACGGCGATGTGGTCAATTTTCTCCGTGAGGTGTACCAGCGCCATCTCAGTTCCCAGGAGAATGCTTCCTGGCTTGGCACGGAATTTTTCCAAAGCCGATGATATTTGAGCTTCTGTTTTGGTGCTATCCGCGTCTATCTTGAATGTGTCGATCCCCGGAAACTGAGATGTGATCTCTTCCTGGACGCGCTCAATACCGATACCGAGCGGCGTCAGTCTCCAACTACCACACTTCACGCAGACCTCATTGGCGGAGCGTCGTTCGCCGCAAGTGTGACACATGAAAAAGTTTTTACCGGAACCCTTTGATGCATGCAATACGACGGGCGCCGAACACTTCTGGCATGAGACAATGGACTCGCAATCACTGCAGACCGTGACGGGCGCCGTGCCGCGGCGGATGGTGAGGATGAAGAGGTGGGTGCTCTCTTCCTGGTTGCGTCTGATCAGGTTTTCGAGTTCCGGTGAAAGTACGCGGAATCGAGCGGCGGCAAGGGGAGTATTGAGGTCTGCATCGGTCGTTTCGCTCCCATTGTACGTCGCCGTTCGTTCGTGCGTCATGTCCACCAGCGTGTCTTCCGCAGTCGATATTGATCGCCACTTGAATGGTGATCCTTGGATGATCTCATGCGCATCGATGCGATGCAGTGTTTCTATGCGGAGCAGACTGTCGGCGCGGTAGACGCTCTGTTTTTGTCTACGAGCGATAGTTTCGAGTGCGTGACGCAGATCGAGGTAGGGATGCTTCTGACTGATCCAGCCCCGACCATTCTCGCGTTCGATGATGACCGTATCTATGTCATTTCTCGGCAACACGGCAAATGACCCGGTGGCCACGATAACTACCGGATGTGCAGTCTGCGCAATAGTGCCCCATCTGTCGACAATTTCCTTTTTTGAAAGTTTGCTGTGGAGCGTGAATATATATCCCTCAATGCCTTTGGTGAGCGCGGAAGCCCAACTCTTTGCATCTTCGATGGTGGGAACATATATAACCAAGGAACGTTTGCGTGCGAATTCCTGGCGGATCAGACTGCGCCACGATCCGAGGCGATCTTCATCGTCACCTTGTATGGCAAATGTTTCGTCGTTGGCGCCGGAAGGCTTCATGGTATTGAACAGTTCCGTCTGACGGACTGGCATGCTGATCTTGCCCGCGTGTTCCATGAGTACGTCGGAAACCAATGCATCGATAATGGAACCAATACTACAGGCATAATATTCCGCCAGGGTTTTACAGGCTTCCATGAATGCAGGGGGGAAGAAGGTGGTGGCTTTGACCCGACCCAGCTTCTTGAGCTGGAATGCGGCATCTTTGATATCTCCCTTCATATCTGCCGCAGGCTTCACCTCAGTGACGATGGCATGAATATTTTTTGAACGGAGGGGGACTGAGACGATACAACCGACGGAAATCTCCGAAGCCGTGAAGTAGGAAAGCTGGTCAACGCCCTTGGAGCGAGTGAGGGGTATGACGGTGATGACATTCAGAGTCTTCGGCGTGGCTGGCATGGGTTATTTATACCCTATCTGGGGCGTATTATAGATATTGACAATTGTAGTTTTTCAGTTTATTATTCAGCTAAATCTTTTTGGCACATTGTTATGAATATATGGATTGATCAGTGGTTGTTCGACCACGTTTTTCAGCCGCTCTCTGAATGGTTCGAGAAAGTGACAGGAAGGAATACCTTCTTCTTTGCACGCGTCGCTATGTGGGCATCGCTGTTTTTATATGTGGTGTCACCATACCGTACGAAATCATCCGTTCTGTCTATTGTCATCGTAGTTGCGGGTACGATATTGAGCCTCGGCATCTCTTATTGGGCTGAGTACAGATGTGTGAATCGACCCGAACGGACTATGAATTACTTTCGGGCCGATGGATTTATGTCGTCGATACGATTCATACAGCTTTTCCTGTGCGTGTTCGGGATCATGTTGGCAATACTGGTCTATCTCACTCCCCTGGAAACATTCTTCGGCTTCCTATGGAGGATGATAACTCATGCTCTCGATATCTCGTTCTGGTACCTCATCGCTTGCACACCCAAACCTCCGATACGCGACTTTTCCCATTCTTTGGTATCGGGAAAGGTCTGACCGCAGTCTTCACCTCCGTGTTACCCACGGAGTTTTTTTATTTGTTAAATCAACGCAAACCTATTACAATGCGCGTACATTTCTATGAATACCAAAGATACTTTTGTGATCGAAGGACTCGGAGGAAAAAGGACTCTCAAGGGATCCGTCACTATCAACGGCGCAAAGAACGCGGCGTTGAAGGCTATGGCCGCCACTATTCTATTTGATGGACCCGTCAAACTCGAAAATGTGCCTGATAATAGTGACATACAGACGTTGACTGAGATTATGCGTAAATTTGGGGCGAAAGTAGATCTCTCAAGTGGGAACACGTTGGTGATCGATACGACTTCTATCAATTCCACAGACATCAACGCAGAGTTGGCAAAGAATATGCGTTCGTCGGTGGTTTTGACCGGACCTCTCTTGGCGCGTTTCGGCAAGGCCACATTTCCTGCCCCAGGCGGTTGCGTCATCGGTGCGCGACCTATCGATCTTTTTTTGTCTGGATACGAATCATTGGGTGCCACGGTCAAAGAAACAGAAACACTCTATTCTATATCAGCGGTTGGTTTGAGGGGCACAGAAATTACTTTTAAGAAAATATCTGTCGGAGCGACGGAGACTCTAATGATGGCGGCAGTGTTGGCGCATGGTACGACTGTCCTCAAGAATTGTGCACGCGAGCCGGAAATCGTGAATGTCGCGGAATGGTTGAACCAGTGCGGCGCCAAGATCCGTGGAGCTGGTACGCCGACAATGACTATAGAAGGAACGAACGGTAAATTGCTTTCACCGTCTGTGCCGTATGTGACCATTCCGGATCGCATCACTACCGGCAGCTTCCTCATTCTGGGAGCTTTGTGCACGGAGGAGCTCACCATCAAGAATTGCCGGCCAGATCATCTGGTATCGCTAACGGATTTGTTGGCTGAGGCTGGTGTTGAAATGAAGATCGGGGCTGATTCCATCACGGTGACGAATTCACCGTCATCACTGAAGACATACACATCAATAGCGAAGGTTCACACGCAGGAGTACCCCGGCTTTTCAACAGATCTGCAGTCTCCACTGGTGACATTTCTGACACAGACGGCGGGTCAGAGCGCAGTCTTCGAGACCATCTTCGAGGGTCGTTTCAAATATATCGAAGACCTCATCAAGCTCGGCGCCGATATCACCATCATGAATCCGCGTGAGATATTGGTGAAAGGACCGACACCGTTTCGACAGTTGCCTGATGCCGAGGAATTGAAGGCACACGATATTCGCGCTGGCTTCGCGGTAGTTTTGGGTGCACTCATCGGGAAAGGGAAGTTTATCGTGAATAATGTTCAGTTGATCGATCGGGGGTATGAAAAGCTCGAGGAAGTTTTGAGCGAATTGGGTGCGGATATCAAAAGGGTTTCAAGATAGTGAAGCATGAACATAAAAAAGAAAGACCTTCGTGAGAAGAACCCGAAGGTCAATCTCACGAAGGTCTTGTTAGTTTCCGCACCCGTGAATTTCGAAGGTATCAGCTCCGAGGCGGGCAGATTGTGTGCTGAGCCAACCAAGGATGAGTTTGTCAGGCTCAGCCTTTCCGCTCGGAGTTTCAAGAAACAGGATCAGTTCGCCCATTGCAAACTGCATGTGCCCGTCGGCAAGCCGCGGATGCTGACGATAGAGTTCCCGCTGAGCGGCCTCATATAAGCTGGCCGATGGCTGGCTCACAGATGGCATCCCACAGAGGAACGCGAGCAGCTCGTATTCGGTGGTCAGTGCCGGGGAAAGATGCCGCCGTGTGACAACTGACATTACGTCGCAGATAGGAAACGATTTTTTCATAGATCAACGTGCAGGTTTGAGTGTTTTTTTGTTGTTTTTCTGGTTAAAAGCCCTACTAATATATTAGCATATCAAATTGTGTTTGTCAATATAAATGGTGGACCTTGAGATGAGGAACCGTCGGTGATTTGATGAAGATTTTTTGTGTGCTATAGTCAGACCCACTATGGGAATCTTCT
>CAYZZN010000035.1:0-6701 GCA_964483165.1 uncultured Candidatus Saccharibacteria bacterium | reverse complement strand
GATCTTCATCGTAGAGGGAGATTCTGCTGGAGGTACTGCCAAACAGGGACGCGACCGTCGCATCCAAGCTATCTTGCCGCTTCGTGGAAAGATCTTGAACATCGAGCGCGCACGTCTGGATCGTATGTTGGGTTCTGAGCAGATCAAGAACTTGGTGCTCGCATTCGGTACAGCTATCGGCGACACCTTTGATATTTCGAAGCTTCGTTATCACAAGATCATTCTGGCGACAGATGCTGACGTGGACGGTGCACACATCCGCACGCTCATCCTGACGCTCCTGTATCGTTACTTCCGCCCACTCATCGACAGTGGTTATGTTTACATCGCTCAGCCGCCTTTATACAAGGTCAAGCGCGGTAAAGAAATTTTGTACTTCTACAGTGATGAAGAAAAGCATAGAGTATTGGGCAAAGAAGCCGAAGCCATCGAACAAGCCGCGGCTGATGTTGATATGCAAAACGTCAACAATGCACAGCGCGCCGAACTTCTCGAACGTGCAGAAGCTGAACCTGATGCAGTTGAAGGGGAAGAGATCGTGATTGAAGGCGGCAAGGCAAAGGCACCGAAGATCTCTATCCAGCGCTACAAGGGTCTCGGAGAAATGAACCATGACGAACTCTGGGAGACTACTATGGATCCAGCTCGACGTATTCTCCGCCAAGTTACTGTCGATGACGCGCAGGATGCCGATAAGGTGTTCGATATGTTGATGGGTGACGATGTTCCTGCACGAAAATCATTTATTCAGAGCAATGCGAAGATGGCGACGTTGGATATTTAATTACACATGCAGAATTCAAAGATCACTAAGTACGGGCTGGATATTATTATCGAGAATCCGAAAGGGAGCTACAAATCATTTGAGATTGAAGATGATCCTGTCTGGAAGGAGTATCCGCTTAAAGGTGTGACGTATCCTGTTGATTACGGATATATTGAAGGATACAAGAGCGAAGATGATCACGATCTCGACGTATTCGTTGGATCCGGTTCTCTTCTTGGATTTATACAAGTGTGGAGGTGTGATGTTCCGATTGAAACTAAGTTCGCTATAGATGTGACTGAAACAGAGTGGGATCAAATAGTCAGTGAGTTTACTCCTGTTATGGTAGAAAAGAGCATATTGGGAAGTATGGAAAAATTTAAAACGACAATCGAGCACTACAAGAAATAGTTACACCGTCTTCACCTTCAACTTCGACTGTCTCTTCTTGTCCAATTTCGGCAATTTCAATATGAGTAAGCCATGTTTTTCCACAGCCTCGGCTTCGTCGACGTCAATCTCTTCAGGGAGTGCAATAGTTCGCGAGAATGATCCCCAGAATAGTTCACGGGCAAAATAGTCGCCTTCGTTGGCAACGCGTTCTTCTTCACGAGTGCCACGGATAGTGACCATATCGCGGGTGATGGAGACGTCGAGATCTTCGGGACGTACTCCGGCAATCATAGACTTCACCACGATCATGTCAGGTGTCTGGTAGACGTCGATAGTCAGCTCGGCGTCTTTGTCAGCCTCTTCTTCGATCCATGAGGCCGCATCAGCACCACCTTTCTTGGCGACTTTTACTTCCGCTTCGTCATCCATGCGGACGGTGCCGGTGAGACGTTCGAAGAATGATCGTTTGTCTTTTGCCATAGTGATGAATAGAGTATTAAGAATTTCCTGATAATTATACGAGAAACGCGAAGGAAAGGGAAGTGAATGATGTTTATATGATCACTACCATAATTTTGGTCTGACCACCTTGATCTCCTCAAATAGAATGATAAGTATGACCACCGCGCCCCAGATCCAGGCGAAGGTGCGGAGTGTGTCGGAAGGATCGGCTTGGACGATAGAGAGGTTGAATGCTGTATGAATGGCGATGGCACCGCCCAAGCCCACGATGACGGCGATGATGCGCGAGAACCATCCTCGATAGAAGACGAAGCCGAGCGTGAATCCGACCGCCGCTGAGCTCACTGTGTGAAGGAGTGTGGCACCCATGAATCTCATGTTGCCGGTCACGATAGCTTTGGCGATCTCACCACCAGAAAGTGGGCCCATGATGAAGAGCGCGTTTTCGACCGCGGCGAAACCAAGCGCGACAACAATGGCGTAGATCATGGCGTCCATAGGTTCGTCATTGGAACTGGTGTGGAGCGCAATGACCGCAACGGCGATGAATTTGAATATTTCTTCGATGGCCGCCCAGAGGGTGTAGCGGATAGTGGGATCTGTATATATGCTCGCTACAAATTTTTCGGCAAATACGGCGGCTATGACCGCGAGAATGCCGCCGAAGAAGCAGGCCGCAAGGAGTGAACGTGGTTCAGGATTCTGGCGATCTTCGCGGAGCCAGAACCAGAGCCAGATGAAGGAGGGGAGGAGTCCCGATAAAAGAGCGTATACGAAAGCAGTACCAGACATGGGATAAGTATATCATCTCGTATAGCCGCAAGGAAATTGGGGTGGCCAAGGCGAGGAACCTATACGAGGGACTTGACAAAAACGTTTTATATTGCTAGAAAGTGAGATAGAAATCACTCGCTTCTCATGGTCAAGTATAACCAAATCGTCACCCCTCCGGGCGTCGAACTTGAATGTTGGGAGCATCAGCCCGTTGAATTATGAAAAAAATCATCTGCGCCATCGTACTGATGGCACTTACGCCAATCCTAGTCCACGCCGAATCGTCCGTCCGCATGTATGTGTGGGCAGGTGTCGGTCCAGTCAGATCCGCGAGTACTACCGCTGCGTCGGATACGTATCTCACCAATTCGGTGTTGAGTATCTATAACACAGGCATCCTCAGCAACGCCATCGGCGACCATATGCTGAAGACGGAACATGTCAGTCAGCCTGCGGATGTGACCGGTAGCAGTAACGTACTTTGGTTCTTTATCAAGGTAGTTGCCACGAATTCGAATGCGCGCTTCCTGCCCAACTGGCTCCGCTTCGAGGAGAAGTCCTCAGATTCGGGGAATTCACTGGGCTACGAGTTCTCCTTTGCCAACCCGAACTTCGTGTTCTCCCCCCGGGCGCTCGGCGTCAAGTATAACGGGGCAGCACGTGTGGCCGATACGCTCCTCTCTTCAGGGTATTTCACCGAAGTTGACGAGTTTATCGTGGCGGCACAGAGCAAGTATTATCCCTACTCAGATCCGGCTGGTCTGGCTGGTATTGATGCTTTCGTCATGAGTTTCACCAATTTTTTGGTGACGGGCACGTGGGCGCTGGTTGATGCTTCGAGCAATGTCACCGCACGGGCACACAAAACCCTGGCGACAAAGTTTGCTCCGATTCAGCCGGTATTGTCCATCTCAGTCAACGAGACCCACGCATTTGTGGGGATTAACCTCGAGACCAACCGGACGATCATCCTTCAGTCACGCTCCCCAATCACTGGTTCGTGGGGTGATGAGGCGACCGGCAGTGCGGGCGATATATTCACCCGTATAAAGGAAAATCAACGCTACTTCCGCGCCGTTTTGCAGTGAAATGGCATGAATCATATGCACGTTGGACTCTGGTCCAACGTGCTTTTTTGTACCCTATACCCAGGGAGGTGGTTGACTATTTTACTAAACAATGATATACAGTTCGGGATACTGTCGTATCTGGTTACTTATTAAATCTTCTTAGAAACCCATGAAAACACGAATTTATACATCTATTATCGCAGTTTTGGCTCTGTCACTTGTTGCAGTGCCTGCATTCAGCTACGCAATTGACGCTGCTCCAGCTTCAACTGGCGGCGGTGTAAGCGCAGATACAGCTTCATCTCCTACTGCTCCAGCGAGCACTGGCGATGGGGTTGTAAGTGCTGATACCAACCCTACTGCTCCAGCCCCGACTTCAACTGGCGGAGGTACGAGCGCAGATACGGTCACACCTCCAGCTGATGAGGATGATTTCCAATCAGGTGGCAGGACCACAAACCGTCGCAATACAGGTACCTCAAATGGAGGTGTAACTACTCCAGCTGGCGTAGTTGCTGGTGTCACAACCACTTCATGTCCTCTCATTACCGACTATCTCAAGCTCGGTGGTACGAACAATCCAGTTCAGGTCACTAACCTTCAGGTTTTCCTCAAGAATGCCGAGAAGCTTGATGTAGATGTGAACGGTATCTTCGATGAGAAGACGGACGCCGCGGTCAAAGCTTTCCAGCTCAAATATATCCAGACCATCCTTGGTCCATGGGAAGCGACTCGCGCAACCGGATTCGTGTACATCACGACCATCAAGAAGATCAATGAACTCGCCTGTGCGTCACCTCTCACACTCTCTGCTGACGAATTGGCTATTATCAACGAGTACAAGGGTCGTGGTCATGCTGATTCAGACATGACGGATGGTACGATTGGCGGCAGTAATGCTACCGGTACCGACCAGATCGGCGACACTGACTCGAATGAAGCAAACACCGCAGCTACCGGAGAGGCTTCGATCCTCTCGAGGTTCTGGAACTTCGTCAAGAGTTTGTTCCGTTAATATCTATCTCTCACACAAAAATCGCACTCGGAAGGGTGCGATTTTTGTTTAGTTGAAGATATATAAAAAATCGCCCCTCGATGGAGGGGCGATGTGAAACAATCCAAATCAAGGCCGGATGCTGATTTTTTGGAGGCCATTATTTTGCAATACAATGCCGGCTTCCGTATTCATGAGCATTTCCGAACGGGAAATGTAGCCGGGCGTGCGGTCACGAATCTGGCTGAAGAAGTCGTGCATCACACCATCGAGCCGACCTTCATAATCAATTCCCAGCTTGGGAACAAGCTCGGTCCGTCCTGTCTCGTGCGATAAGATGTGGGCGTCGCCCATCATCATGTCGATGATGACTTCTCCTTGGTCAAAACGCACGCGACACCATTCAGGAAATGCGTCTGCGACGAGCCGTCGCGTCCCGTTCATGTTGAAGGTGATACCGTCATCACGTCTGCCGACGACATCGTACTGGTCGAAGCTGTCGTTCAATTTCCAGGCCTCGAAGCCTTGAATGCCAAACAGGTAATTCATCAGATCAACTTCGTGGTTCAAGTGGTCCAAGAGGAGACTACGTCCATGTTTCCATGCACTCGTCGGCTTGTGATACGAGAAATCAAAGTTGAAATTCACCGGCGGCCCAAGCTTCTCGATCAGTCCCGGTAGCCCATCTTTGAGCCACCTGAATGGTTTGTCATAGCGTCGCGGATGACAAGTCGAGATGACGAGCCTTTTTGTGGCCGCAAGATCCAGTACTGCTTCAAGCAAATTGATATCTTCGCCCGGTACAAGCAGGGGTTTTTCGCAGAAGACATGTTTGCCGGCGGCGATGGCCTTTTTTGTTTGATCCAGATGGTTCTTGTCGGGAGAGCAGATCATAACTGCTTCCACTCCCGGATCATCAAGAAGTGCTTCCAGCGTCTGTGCCTTTTTGACACTGGGAATCAACTCCATTGCAGACGGTTCCAGATCCCACACGACATAGGTCGTGAAATATTTCCCATAGGTCCGTGCATGGTGTTGGGCATGATTGCCACAACCAATTATACCGATTTTCATACCTATCCTTTTGTTGTTGGTGAGAGCGTTTGTTCTGGTTCTACTTATACACTAAATATTGAAAATGTCAACCGAGCTTTTTTGTTCCATGTGCGCGGAGGGGTCGGCCAGATTCCGGGCTTTTTACTCCATTCAAAGCACCCGCCAGCGCGATCATGAGCGCGTTATCGCCCGAAATATGCTGAGAGGGCAGGTAGAGAGGTATCGAATATTCAGTGGCCGTCTTCTCGAACTGAGTGCGAAGATGCACATTTGCACTCACGCCCCCACCGACGATAATAGATTGCGCGCCAGTCTGTTCGATGGCGGCCTGCAGTTTTGCATCGAGGGTCTCGGTGACAGCATCTTCGAATTCCTGGGCCAACGACTTCTTGAATTCATCGGTATTTGTGCCAGCTTTTTCCGCATCACGTATCGCGTAGAGTACGGCTGTTTTGAGTCCAGAAAATGAAAATGCCAAATCCTTGCTCGAGATCATGGGGCGGGGAAGTTTCACTAATGATTGAATATGCGCGTCGCGTGCTTCAGCGGCGAGTCTTGAAAGATGTGGTCCGCCTGGGTAGGGTAATCCGAGTAGTCGCGCAGCCTTGTCGAAGGCTTCGCCGACGGCATCATCTTTCGTCTGCCCGATGATTTCATACTGACCAATTCCTGAAACCTTCACCAACTCCGTATGTCCGCCGCTAATAAGAAGTGCGAGTGCGGGCAGAGGAAGTGGTTTTAATTGTTGCCACACACCCATGGGCGCGTCGGATTCGAGCAATGAACCCACCACGTGACCTTCCATATGGTTCACAGGAATGACCGGAACACGCCACTCTTCTCCGAGTTTTTCCGCGAAGACGATGCCGGTCCACAGAGCTGGTTCCAAGCCGGGACCTTCGGTGACAGCGATCATGTCGGGCTTGTCACGCCCCTTCATTATTTGTTCGAGAAGTAGAGGGAGATTCTTCTCATGTTCTCTCTTTGCCAGCGTAGGGAAGACTCCTCCGTAGGGGCTGTGAAGCTCTGCTTGGGAATGGATCAACGATGAAATAACGCGGCACTCAAAAGAATCACCACTGCCGCGTGTTTCAATAAGTGCGAGCGCTGTTTCGTCGCAGGAAGTTTCTATGCCGAGGATGATCATGATGTGTGCGCGATACAGGATTCGAACCTGTGACCCTCC
>CAYZZN010000034.1:0-6703 GCA_964483165.1 uncultured Candidatus Saccharibacteria bacterium | reverse complement strand
AACTGCTGGCATCCTATCGTGGCAAATCCGACGACGGCAACACTTACACTTTTAGGTGTTTCGAGCGCTTATGCCGCCGCATCTCCATATGTCATTGCGTCATGTGTGGTGACTGGTAGCGGTACGAAATTTGTCGAAGAAGGTATCGCCGCCGGTACTGCCTCTACCGTGATTGTCGGTGGCTTGGGTCCTCGCATCGGTTTTGGATCCATTGATCCCACTCAGATTACTCAATGGTATCAGATCGGTAAGATCACAGATGACACAACTATCAACCTTGTGACATCTCCCGGTGTTATTGCGGCCGGCACGGCGTATGTCATAGAGGAGCTTCGCTTTGCGATGGTCCTCACAAATACTACTGCTCCAAACGGGGGACTCTTTCTATTAAAAGGTGCTGGCTATCTTGACTTCACTACAGCCGGCAACACCTTTCCTTCTATCGCCAGTGCAGTGGATAACCAACGTGGAGTGTATTGGCTGGCAGACTCTGGTACCTCAACCAACGTCAATACATGTAACGCAGCCTGTGGATGTACTATTGCGCCGGAGGTCAACAAGGGCCTTCATCACGCATATGTGATCGATGGAACTGGTTCCTCTTTCCTCAAGGTATACAGGTACAATCTAAGAGCGACTGGTACTATAACAGCAGGAAAGATGACGATGTCAGTCGAATATTATGTGACTGGGAGTGTCACTGTATCGGGAACTGGGGTTACTGGTGCCAGTACGACATTTACGGCGGCGATGGTCGGTATGAAGATAGGATTTGGTTCAAAGAGCCCCGCGCTCATAACGACATGGTATACGATCACGGCATATTCGTCGGCTACATCTATCACTATCGACAGTTCGGCGGGCAGTTTGGCCGGAGGCACGCTCTTCGTCATCGATTCGGCGGATGTTGTTTGTACGGGCACCCAATTGGTAACCGGTACCGTTTCTGCGCTCAACAATGGTCGCTACGGTACGCTCAATCATGGTCCAGGCAATGGTGTTCCATCGCTTTATTTTGTCACGACGACGCGTATCTATCGAGCCGCAATCTCAAATATTTTTGCTGGAAACATCGGCTGGATTTCTGATAACAGGCCAGAAATACCGCCAGGGAGTATCCAAACATTTGCGGCAACAAGCTTGCTCAACACTATTGAGATAGCGGACGCCATCGATCGCCTCATAGTGTTAACGACGGGTGCCGCTGGAATAAAGCACTACATCACCAAATACCCAGAAGTATCGGGGGATCAATTTAGCAGATTTTTTGGAGTGGATGACAAACAACAGGACCAGTCTACTGCTGATCCCAATGCGCCCATCCACTTCAATACTGCTTCTCAGATTTGCTCTGTATGGAGTGAGAACGGTATTGCCCATATAGTAAAGCATGGTACCTCGGCGGCGCTCCATCAGATGTATGCTCTGCCGCTCTCGGCCCACTGGAACTATGCAAGCACAACCAATCAGCGAGTCATCACTCCTTCCATTTCGACGCCTGATTGCTCAGCCTTCAAGAGGTTCATGATGTCTACCGTCGATCATATAGGAAGTGAAGAATATCGTATCCCGACAGGTTCTATTCTTTCGTATTACCGAACAAATGGCATTAGTGACAATTCCGGTGCGTGGACTCGTCTAGCAGATGATGGGGATTTGACTGGTCTTGCCCCATCGAGTGCCATCCAGTTTATGTTCGAGTTTTCGACCATCAGTCTTTTGTGTGTACCGGGGCGTATTATGGCGGTTGCGGTGCTGTATGATGATTATTCGACTGAACCACACTATCAGCCTTCAGTCGGCAAGACTGTCTTGGCAAGCAAACAGTTTGCGTGGCGTTTTGCTACGGCATTCGGTACGGTGGTTCCAACCTTGCGAATGCGTCTGTTTGACGCAATTACCGGGGGATTGCTGCTTGATGATGATTCGGCCACACCTGTGGGAACATGGGAGAGGACGACAGATGGGGGCAGTAACTGGTCGTCGTATGTTAATACAGATAAAGGCAATGAGACGACCTATATCCGCTATACGCCAGCAACATTGCCGGACAATGTGAAGGTTCGGGCTTTGCTCACACTTTACTAACTATGTCATTACGAGCCGTCGAACACATATTTACCGGAGCTACCACGCCGATAGCTTCATACGATTCTACCAAGACAAGCTTGGGGACCTTGATGATACAAAAAAGTGGTGTCGATCCGGAGGAAAACTTTGTCGGTCCTCTACCGGTAGCAGTGGCAAGGCCGATGGAGGAGTCGACCGGTGTTGCCATGATGTATCCGCACGCGATCACTTTTAGCTCCACGATCGACTGGTTGTTTATGGTCGAGAATACTGTCGCCGCGGCAAAGCGCATATTTTTGTACGAATACAACAAGAGCGCGGCCACGTATAGTTGGAAAGGATTTATTACCGCAACAACCCCTTCAGCTACCAACATCTGTCGTGGCTTCCGTGCTTTGCGATATCTCCATACCACCGGTACGGTAGCTGTAGCTGCGCCAGTGAGTGTATTTGCAACAGGTACCGTCACTGTTGTGGTTGGTGGTACAGCGACACACTCCGCTACAGGGTTTCTCCCTACCCACGTTGGTCTTATGATGGGTGTTGGTACAACAGATGTGACCAAGGTCAACTGCTGGCATCCTATCGTGGCAAATCCGACAACGGCAACACTCACGCTCTTGGGAGTCTCGAGCGCCTATGCCGCCGCATCTCCATATGTCATTGCGTCATGTGTGGTGACTGGTAGCGGTACGAAATTTGTCGAAGAAGGTATCGCCGCCGGTACTGCCTCTACCGTGATTGTCGGTGGCTTGGGTCCTCGCATCGGTTTTGGATCCATTGATCCCACTCAGATTACTCAATGGTATCAGATCGGTAAGATCACAGATGACACAACTATCAACCTTGTGACATCTCCCGGTGTTATTGCGGCCGGCACGGCGTATGTCATAGAGGAGCTTCGCTTTGCGATGGTCCTCACAAATACTACTGCTCCAAACGGGGGACTCTTTCTATTAAAAGGTGCTGGCTATCTTGACTTCACTACAGCCGGCAACACCTTTCCTTCTATCGCCAGTGCAGTGGATAACCAACGTGGAGTGTATTGGCTGGCAGACTCTGGTACCTCAACCAACGTCAATACATGTAACGCAGCCTGTGGATGTACTATTGCGCCGGAGGTCAACAAGGGCCTTCATCACGCATATGTGATCGATGGAACTGGTTCCTCTTTCCTCAAGGTATACAGGTACAATCTAAGAGCGACTGGTACTATAACAGCAGGAAAGATGACGATGTCAGTCGAATATTATGTGACTGGGAGTGTCACTGTATCGGGAACTGGGGTTACTGGTGCCAGTACGACATTTACGGCGGCGATGGTCGGTATGAAGATAGGATTTGGTTCAAAGAGCCCCGCGCTCATAACGACATGGTATACGATCACGGCATATTCGTCGGCTACATCTATCACTATCGACAGTTCGGCGGGCAGTTTGGCCGGAGGCACGCTCTTCGTCATCGATTCGGCGGATGTTGTTTGTACGGGCACCCAATTGGTAACCGGTACCGTTTCTGCGCTCAACAATGGTCGCTACGGTACGCTCAATCATGGTCCAGGCAATGGTGTTCCATCGCTTTATTTTGTCACGACGACGCGTATCTATCGAGCCGCAATCTCAAATATTTTTGCTGGAAACATCGGCTGGATTTCTGATAACAGGCCAGAAATACCGCCAGGGAGTATCCAAACATTTGCGGCAACAAGCTTGCTCAACACTATTGAGATAGCGGACGCCATCGATCGCCTCATAGTGTTAACGACGGGTGCCGCTGGAATAAAGCACTACATCACCAAATACCCAGAAGTATCGGGGGATCAATTTAGCAGATTTTTTGGAGTGGATGACAAACAACAGGACCAGTCTACTGCTGATCCCAATGCGCCCATCCACTTCAATACTGCTTCTCAGATTTGCTCTGTATGGAGTGAGAACGGTATTGCCCATATAGTAAAGCATGGTACCTCGGCGGCGCTCCATCAGATGTATGCTCTGCCGCTCTCGGCCCACTGGAACTATGCAAGCACAACCAATCAGCGAGTCATCACTCCTTCCATTTCGACGCCTGATTGCTCAGCCTTCAAGAGGTTCATGATGTCTACCGTCGATCATATAGGAAGTGAAGAATATCGTATCCCGACAGGTTCTATTCTTTCGTATTACCGAACAAATGGCATTAGTGACAATTCCGGTGCGTGGACTCGTCTAGCAGATGATGGGGATTTGACTGGTCTTGCCCCATCGAGTGCCATCCAGTTTATGTTCGAGTTTTCGACCATCAGTCTTTTGTGTGTACCGGGGCGTATTATGGCGGTTGCGGTGCTGTATGATGATTATTCGACTGAACCACACTATCAGCCTTCAGTCGGCAAGACTGTCTTGGCAAGCAAACAGTTTGCGTGGCGTTTTGCTACGGCATTCGGTACGGTGGTTCCAACCTTGCGAATGCGTCTGTTTGACGCAATTACCGGGGGATTGCTGCTTGATGATGATTCGGCCACACCTGTGGGAACATGGGAGAGGACGACAGATGGGGGCAGTAACTGGTCGTCGTATGTTAATACAGATAAAGGCAATGAGACGACCTATATCCGCTATACGCCAGCAACATTGCCGGACAATGTGAAGGTTCGGGCTTTGCTCACACTTTACTAACTATGTCATTACGAGCCGTCGAACACATATTTACCGGAGCTACCACGCCGATAGCTTCATACGATTCTACCAAGACAAGCTTGGGGACCTTGATGATACAAAAAAGTGGTGTCGATCCGGAGGAAAACTTTGTCGGTCCTCTACCGGTAGCAGTGGCAAGGCCGATGGAGGAGTCGACCGGTGTTGCCATGATGTATCCGCACGCGATCACTTTTAGCTCCACGATCGACTGGTTGTTTATGGTCGAGAATACTGTCGCCGCGGCAAAGCGCATATTTTTGTACGAATACAACAAGAGCGCGGCCACGTATAGTTGGAAAGGATTTATTACCGCAACAACCCCTTCAGCTACCAACATCTGTCGTGGCTTCCGTGCTTTGCGATATCTCCATACCACCGGTACGGTAGCTGTAGCTGCGCCAGTGAGTGTATTTGCAACAGGTACCGTCACTGTTGTGGTTGGTGGTACAGCGACACACTCCGCTACAGGGTTTCTCCCTACCCACGTTGGTCTTATGATGGGTGTTGGTACAACAGATGTGACCAAGGTCAACTGCTGGCATCCTATCGTGGCAAATCCGACAACGGCAACACTCACGCTCTTGGGAGTCTCGAGCGCCTATGCCGCCGCATCTCCATATGTCATTGCGTCATGTGTGGTGACGGGATCAAGTACACAATTTACAACAGAATTGATTGCTGCCGGCACCGCTTCGACCGTAGTAGTAGGTGGTCTCGGTCCACGCATCGGTTTTGGCTCACATGATCCTACCCAGATCACTCAATGGTTCCAGATCGGCAGGATTACAAACGATACAACCATCAACCTCGTGACTTCTCCTGGCGTTATCGCGGCTGGTACCCTGTATGTCATTGAGGAACTCCGTTTTGCCATCGTACTTACCAACACCACGGCGGCAAATGGAGGACTCTTTCTGGTCAAAGGTGCTGGCTACCTCGACTTCACTACAGCCGGCAACACCTTTCCTTCTATTGCCAGTGCAGTGGATAACCAACGAGGAGTGTATTGGCTGGCAGATGCAGGAACGGTTACGAACACTGCCGCATGCGGATGCGCCATCGACGCGGAAGTCAGCAAAACAGATCATTCGGCATACGTGATTAACGGACTCAATGATGTAGCTAAGATTTTTAAATATAATCTACGGTCAAACAATGCTGTTGCCGCTGGTAAGATGACCCTGTCAGGATCGAACATCGTCATTACGGGAAACCAAACTTTATACGGCCTTATCTCACTGTCCAACAATGGTCGCATCGGCATTCTCGACCACGGTCCCGCAAGCGGGGTAAAATCACTTTATTTCGTAACAAGTACACGATTGTATTATGGAATTTTGGCGAACATGACAGCTGCAAGTACAAACTTTGTCACGTTGGCCAATAGTAGACTGGAGGTTCCTCCGGGTGGCCTTGCTTCGTATCCATTTACCTACGATCTTGCATCCGTTGAGATTGCAGATGCGATCGATCGGTTGGTTATTGTTACGAGCGGTTTAACGGCCTATCGCAATTATGTGACCGTGTATCCGACGAACGATGGAGATCCGTTTACGCACATCTGGGGTCTTGATGATAAACAACAAGATACTTCATATGTTCCACCCATCGTTACTCCGCATTTCAATAGTAAATCCCAGCCGCTCTCAATATGGTCAGAAAACGGCGTCCTCCATGTGTTGACTGGTGGAACCACACTTGCTTTGAATCAACTCTACGCACTTCCGTTTTCTGCTCATGCAACATATGCCTCAACCACTAGTCAGCGAGTGATCTCCCCGTCCATCGATACGACAGGATGCATCAAATTTAGTAAACTCCTCATCTCGTTCGAAGGGGCGCTTGGTACCGGCGAACGTCGTCTGCCAACGGAAACATTCATCGTATATTATCGTACTGCCAATATTGGCGTGAATGCGACGAGTTCTTGGACGGCATTGGGAGTCGATAGAGAT
>CAYZZN010000033.1:5963-6885 GCA_964483165.1 uncultured Candidatus Saccharibacteria bacterium | reverse complement strand
AACTGGGGACCTTCGCTTTACAAAAGCGTTGCTCTACCAACTGAGCTAAGGTGGCGTGCGAAAACTGTACCAATTTTCCCCCTTTTTTGCAACGAAAAAAGCGCCCGACAGCGCTTTCCAGACTAGATTTATTTATCAGAAATCCTCCTCAGATAGAACGAAGCTCCGTGATCCCTGATTTCCCCGCGACCACGGACCGCGTCAAGGATCTTCTTGCCGTGAGGATTGGCGATGGCCCGCGACTTGATCTCCACATATACTTTGCGGATATGAACCAAAACATGAAACGCCACCCAGTGTCCCAGTGCTACAAATGTGTGCTTGTTGAGATACGAGAATGCTTTGCCTACGGCGCTAAAAATAGCATGGAAGAAATGATCGCTTCCCCTGCCGAGACGCGACACCAGAGATGGGTGTCCACTCCTTACTTCACGCCGCTTTAAGAGCACCATAAGTATGATGGCGAGGAGGGACGCGTAAAAAATGGTGATGAGGGTATACATCAGTCTATTATAGCACCTAATTCTCGAGCACCTTGAAACGCTTGAAACGACCAACGGCGGTCTTTTCACCGAATTTCTGGACTGCCGCATCAACGAGACCTTGAATGGTTATATCAGGATTCTTGATGAAAGGCTGATTCATGAGTACCATTTCAGCAAAATACGTATCGAGCTTACCGGCCAGAATCTTGTCTTTCATCTCTGCAGGCTTGCCTTTGACCTCAGCTTCGAATACTTCACGGGCCGCCTTCATATCACCTTCTTGGATGTCTGACTTGTTGAGGAATTTTGGATTGGTGGCAGTGACATGCATAGCGATATCACGCGCAAGGGCTTTGAATTCATCATTGTTCGCCACGAAGTCGGTCTCGCAGTTGAGCTCTACGATGGCACCTACCGTACCAGTGGCATGAATGTAT
>CAYZZN010000033.1:0-5953 GCA_964483165.1 uncultured Candidatus Saccharibacteria bacterium | reverse complement strand
GGTTCCCGCACCGAAGGTACGATCACCTTTCTTGGCGGCCAATTCGCCGCTCTTCTTGCGCAAAATGACCAATGCCTTCTCCATGTCGCCGCCAGCTTCTTCGAGGGCCTTCTTGCATTGCATAACGGAAATACCGGTCTGATCGCGGAGTGCTTTGACTTGGTCTGTGGTGATGGCTGGCATAGGTGTTGATTGGTTAGCGGGGGGCAGTGGCGACTCTACGTTGACACTGTCCGAAACTGAGAATTGTTTTGATAATGAAGCGGTCTGGGAGCGGATGGACTCAGGGGTCTTGGGCTTCCGTTGCTTCCATAAAAAGAATGGACTGATCATGGTCGTTGCCGGTAAGGTTGGTAATGGTAAACAGTACACAGAAGAATCGCCGCGGGGCGACTATTCTGTTTACTGTTTACTGGTTTTACCACTCTGATACGCCTTGACGACCTCGTCGAGGAAAAACTGGATGCTTGCCTTGGAACTATCGTTGCCGATGATCGGATATTTGATGTCAGAGATGTCACAGTCGGATCCGGCGAGTGAGATAACAGGAATATTCATGTCTGCAGCTTCTTTGACGGCGTTCTTTTCGCGGCGAGGATCGACAACAAATAGCGCGTCAGGCATCTTCTTCAATGAGACGATACCGAAGAACATCTTCTCGAGTGAAGCGATCTCCTTGTCGATGAGCATGCGCTCACGCTTGGTGTATTTTGCAAGCTCGCCCTTTTCGCGGTCTGAGATGAGTTTCTCATACCTATCGATACGCTTCCTGACCTGGCCGAAGTTGCTGAGAGAGCCTCCGATCCAGCGACCATCGACATAGGGCATATTGAGAGAAAGAGCCGCATTCTTGATAGAAAGTGACGCTTCCTTCTTGCCACCAACGAAGAGGATGGTTTTGCCGTCCTTACCGAGTGCAGAGATGGTGACCTTTGCCTTTTCGAGGACATCAGCGGTCTTTTCGAGGTCAAAGATATCAGTAGCGTTCTTGGTGCCGAAAATGAATGGGGATACAGTCGGGTGGCGGCGTGAGCGGCCGAGGCCGAAATGAGCGCCAGCAGTGAACATGCTTTCGATGCGGGCTTTGATCTGTGTCGTTTTGGTTTCCATAGGTTGGGTTAGGGTATCAGAATTAGGGGTTACAGTCAATTTAGTATTCTCTCATCGACACTTGCGCGTCAACCTTCTTCAGGAGGTCGAGAACCACGGACACCACGATGAGGAGTGCCGTACCGCCCACCGCGAAGGACTGACTGCTGCTGTCAGGCGAGAATCCCTGGATGATCATCGGCAATATAGCGATGATACCGAGGAAGAGCGCGCCGACGAGGGTGATGCGAGTCACAATGGTAGCAAGATGATCACGGGTATGCTCGCCGGGACGTACGCCGGGAATGAATGCGCCTGAGCGCTGAAGATTCTCAGAGATCTGCTTTGGATCGAAGGTGACCGCTGTATAGAAATACGTGAATGCAACAACCAGGATGAAGTACAGGATGCCATGAACCCACAAGTTACTGAAGAAGAGCGACGCTGATGCGCCGAAACTGGCAAGAGTTGGGTATGCTGTCCACTTGGCCAGAGCCGCAGTCAGGATCTGAGGGAAAATAAGGATAGAAAGGGCAAAAATGATCGGGATCACGCCTGATTGGTTGAGACGGAGTGGAAGGTATGTCGAGGCGCCACCGTACACCTTGTTGCCACGCACCTGCTTGGCATAGGTGACTGGCACCGAACGTTCCGCTTCGGTAATGAAGACGACCGCAGCAATAGCGAGCACTGCGATAACCGTGGCGGCAATGTAGAACGGCAAGTCAGCTCCGCCTGATGTGACGAACTTCTGATAATTCTGAATGATGGAGGTTGGCAAACCGGATACGATACCGGCGAAAATAATGAGTGACACGCCATTGCCGATACCAAACTCAGAGATAAGCTCACCAAGCCACATGAGGAGCGTCGAACCAGCGGCGATGACGACCACATTGAGGATGAATGCGAATATACCGAGCTGAGGAAGCGCACTGGTCTGTGACTGGAGGAGGGAGAGGAACCCGATCGCCGAAACAATGGCGAGCGGAATAGAAAGGAGACGTGAATAGTTGGACAACTTCATGCGTCCCGCCTCCCCTTCTTCGTGCATGAGAGCCTTCCAGCGCGGGAACATCATAGTCAAAAGCTGGATGATGATAGATGCGGTGATGAATGGACCGACGCCCAGCATCACGATGGACAAGTTCGAAAGTCCTCCGCCTGAGAGAAGGTTCAAGAATCCGAACAATTGGCTCGAAGAAAGAAACTGCGCAAGACTCGCTTCATCAACACCGGGGATAGGAATGGTCGCGAGAAGACGGAAGATAACCAGTGCAAGAAGCGTGAAACCGACCCTCTTGCGGAGAATCGGATCCTTGAATGCGACGCCTATTTTCTGAAAGAAATTATTCATGCAATAAGTATACCATTATGCCTTTTTCTCAGCTTTGGGCTTTGCCTCTTTGGCTACCTTTGGAGCTTTTTCTTTCTTAACCTCTTTCTTTTCAGCCTTTTTCTCCACCTTTACCGGCGCGACATTCTTGTCATTTTCATGTGAAGGGCCTTTTTGTTTTGGGATGACGCGTGAAGCGAGAGCGGTCACGGTGCCGCCAGCCTTCTCGATCTTGGCCTTGGCGGATTCAGAGATAGAACAACCCGAGACCTTGAATGCTTTGGTAACATCTCCATCGCCGAGAATCTTGACCGGAGGAATGTTGCCTGACCAGGTCGAAACAATACCCTTCTCGACGAGGATGGTCGGGGTGATGGCTTCGTTGGCTCCGAATGCACCTTCGAGAGCGGCGAGATTGACGATGACCATCTGTTCGGTGACCGGCTTGTTCTGGTTCACACCGCGTCCACGCAATTTTGGAAGCTTCTTGATGATGTCTCGCCATTCTGGACGGCGCTTGTTACCGGCACGTGCAGACTGACCCTTGCCTCCACGACCAGCAGTTTTGCCACGCTTGCCGCCACGAGCGACGATCATGCGCTTCATATTCGGATTATTTCGCTTGAGTTGATGGAATTGCATGATAGTAAATGTTATGCCTTCTTTTCTGAAGTCGACTGCGCGACCTGCGATTTCTTGATTTCAGGACGTGTCGTGAGCGAAGCACGGCTGACGGTGCTCAACTTCTTGAGAGCTTCGATAGCCACCTTGGCGTTGTTGAGGCGATTCTTGCTGCCTGAAATGAACTTGGCACAGACATCTTTGATGCCGGCGAGCTCGATAACTGCACGTGCCGAGCTACCCGCTACCACACCGCGACCGCGAGCCGGGAAGATCATGATGCGAGCTGAAGCGTACTTTGCTTCGACAGCGTGAGGGATAGTCATCTGAGCTGAAAGAGGAACTTTGATGAGATTTTTCTTTGCTTCGCGGGTAGCTTTCTCGACTGCTGAAGCAGTATCGATGCTTTTACCGAGTCCGACACCAACGCGTCCCTTGCGATCACCGGCAACAACTGCCACGCTGAAATTCATACGGCGTCCACCTGAGGTCACACGGGTCACACGACGAATGTCGATAATCTTGCTATCAAATTCTGGCTTGACGCGTTCGCGAGGTTCACCACGGTTACCACCGCGAGGTCCACCACGTCCCTGAGGACCACTGGTGCTACCACGACGAGCTGGATCTCCGCGCATTTTGCGGCCTGGAGTAACCTTGTTGGCGACTGGTGCGGCTTCAGGAGCCACATCTCCAGCGGCAACGATGGTGGCTGCGTCAACGCCGGTAGCAGGGATCACTACATCGTTGGCGTCGGTATTTGTTTTGATATCTTTTGCAGTCATAAATGTGTATTAAAATTCGAGTCCTCCTTCGCGGGCGGCATCAGCGACCATCTTGATCTTACCGGTATACAAGTTACCTCCGCGATCAAAGACAACCTTGGTGATCTTGGCGGCCTTGGCCTTCTTGGCGATCTCAACGCCCACTGCCTTGGACTTTTCTACCGGCGTACCAGCCTTGATTGCGCGTGAATCCGTAGAGACGAGGGTATGACCCTTGGTATCGTCGATGATCTGAGCGTAGATATATTTGTGCGACTTGAACACAGCCAAGCGAGGTCGCTCTCCGGTACCTGAAATCTTCGCTCGAATACGAGTCTTGCGTCGGGCGAATATTGCTTGTTTTTTCTGGAGTGTATTCATGGTGGTTTATGCTGCCTTCTTACCCTGCTTCCTGCGGATAACCTCGTCCGAGTAACGAATACCCTTGCCGAGATATGGCTCAGGCTTCTTCATGGCGCGAACAACCGCAGCGAACTGACCGACCTTCTCGGAATCCATGCCGGAAACAGTCACGATATTCTTGTCAGCAGTCACCTTGAGATCAGCGGGGATCGGCATATTGACTGGATGCGAGAAGCCGAGGGCCATAGCGAGAGTTGTGCCTTTCACATCAGCCTTGAATCCGATACCTTCAACAACGAGTTTCTTTTCGTATGCCTTGTTGACGCCAGCGATCATATTCTTGATATGCGAAGCATAGGTTCCCCAAAGAGCGCGAGCCTGGAGCGAAGAAGCGTTCGGGGTGAGTGTGATGGCACCATCCTTGATCTCAACATTGATGTAAGGGCGGAAGGTCTTGGTGAGTGTGCCGAGAGGGCCTTTGACAGTCATAACGCCGCCCGAAAAGCTTGCTTCGGTCTTGGCAGGGATCATGATAGGTTTTTTTGCAATGCGGGACATGATAGTGAAAATATTACCAAATCTTGAAGAGCACCTCGCCACCGACCTTGAGTTTCTTGGCATCCATATCGACCATGATGCCTTTTGGAGTGGACAGGAATGTGTTGCCGAAACCACTGCGGAATACGCGAATGTCGTTGGCCTTCATGTAGATGCGGCGGGACGTCTTGGAAATGCGTTCAACACCGTTGATGCGTGGAGCTCCGTCAAAGTAGACGATGCCGAGTTCGAGCTCGCGAGTGTCCTTGTTCTTCTGGACGCTCGAGATATAGCCGGTCTTCTTGAGGGCATGAGCGATGTTCTCGACCAACTTGGACTGAGGCACGGCAACAAGCGCCTTCTTGGCGTCGCTGGCATTCTTGATGCGGATGATGAGATTTGAAATAGGATCGGTGACCATGGAAGTATGAATATTACCAGGAAGACTTCTTGATGCCGGGAATAACACCCTCGTTCGCGAATTCGCGGAAACAGATACGACAGAGATCAAAATCTCTCATGTAGCCGTGCTTGCGTCCGCAACGGAAACAACGTCGAACCACGCGCGACTTGAATTTCGGCTTCTTTTTGGATCGTACGATGACTGATGTCTTTGCCATGGGTGATTTTTTCAAAAAAAATTCGGATTGGTTAGCTGTTTCCTTGCGGAATGTGCTTCCAATCGCTCTTTTTGTATGAAATACCTCGCTTTACTTAGGTACGAACATACTAGCAGATAGGGGTAGAGCAGTCAACTAGTCCCCTATCTCGAATTTTTTGAGCTCCTTGTCCAGGCGTCCTTTGGCTTTGATCAACAGATTGGCTTCTTTGGCGGCGCGCTCCGAATCCTTCAAAGCCGAATATGCTTCATCATTGTCACCACGAGTATCATATCTATCAGCGTCGTCCATTTTCTGTCGGGCACGGTCGATAGTATTGCGTGCTTCAACAGTAATATCGTCATGAACGGTCGAATCCTTCTCAGTAGAAGTAACGTCAACACCCGCAACAGCATTCTTGATGAGTGATTCAACCGTCGCTTTTTTCTTGCGGAATTGGGATGTGGCCTTTTCTATATTCTTGGATGAGGAGCTGCTCGTGCGAACCGAATCATCCGCTGTTTCCACCATCATAGTGGCTGAGACCGACATTGGAGCAGACATCTTGGCCTGCGCGGCAGTGACGCTCACCATATCTTTCGATCGGCCTGATATAGACGCAATGATTCGACGATGAACATTCA
>CAYZZN010000032.1:0-6891 GCA_964483165.1 uncultured Candidatus Saccharibacteria bacterium | reverse complement strand
TCCATGAATCAAGAATGAGAACGTACGAAAAAAGTTGAATACAAAAAAGCGAACAAGGTGAACCATGTTCGCTGTTGAACCACTCAGGCAGTTGAAGGGCTTTGCACAGTGCGTTCGACGATAACTGTGGCGAGTTCCGCATCAAGCAGTGGCTGTATGGCCGCCAAGGGACCTTTTGCCAGTTTCTGTACATCGCTGTATGAAAGTTGGTGATCCACTTTGCCGTCAAAGGCCGAGGCAAACAGTATTTTGACACTGCCGCCGCCTGGTATCCGTACGTTGCGTTTGAATGGATTGTGGACTGGTGGACGGTGCTTTGTATTGGGCATACGAGTCCTTTGTTGAGCTTTCTGGTTACTTCTATAACGGAGTATAACACAGGCCATATTTCCAGCCATGCTTGACTTTTCTGACCATTATGCTATACTTGTTACTGAAAGCACATGACAAACGCACCAGATACTGTCGCGAACGCCACGCGGATGGATCGCCGGTTATGAGGTCTTCTCACATGGCAACGGCTCAGGCTTTTCATGCCCGCCGCTGTCGAGATGACAACACAAACCGCAGTTCCATCGAGTACACGTACCCGCTCAAGGCTTTTCATGCCATGAGTGACGGACGGCGGACGAGCTCCAGTATCTACAAGCGGCAAGGTCAATCCCTTGCCGCTTTTTTCATACCAAAATTATGTAGTGGTGAGAAATGTGCCAATTGTTTCCACAATTTTTATTTGATCTGTCGGCGTACACCATGTTATCCGCGCATCTCTCTTGAACCAGGTCATCTGGCGTTTTGCATACTGCCAAATTTTCGTCGAAAGTCTTTCTATGAGCTCTTCACGTGTAAGTTCTTTTTTCAGGAAGTAGGCAAGGTATCTGTATTCAAGGCCGAGTTCTTCCATACGCTCGAATGAGAGTCCGGCACCCTCTGGCGGATTGGCATGTAGTTTCTGCGCCTCTTCTATCATCCCCGCATCGAGGCGTTGGATGAGTCGTGCCTGAATCTTTTCTTTGAGTTGCTCTGGCGGCAGATTCAGGCCGATCATGCATACGTTATAGGGTGCTTCGGCTGGTTTACTGATCGGCGGTACCGAGCCGATCTCGCGTGCAATGATGATTGCTCGCGCCAACCTCCTTTTATTGTTTGGATCAATGGTCGCGCCGCGATTCGGGTCAACCTTTTTCAATTCAAGGAATAGATCATCGACGGACATTGCTTCAAGCTTTTTCTGTTCCTCGGTGTCCGCTTCAACGTCAGGGAAGCCGAGATTGTCGATGAGGGTGGAAATATAGAAACCGGTGCCTCCGCAAATGATGGGCAATTTGCCACGCGCCGCAATATCAGCGATGGCTTTTTCTGCCTGTTGTTTCCAGTCTATGGCGGTAAAACGCTCACGTGGATCCGCCACATCCAGGAGGTGATGGGGAATACCACGCATCTCTTCGGTGGTGATTTTACCGGTGCCTATGTCGAGGCCCGTGTACACTTGGCGCGAGTCGGCAGAAATAACTTCGCCGTTGAATTTCAGGGCGAGTTCGACTGCAAGGCCGCTTTTGCCTACGGCAGTGGGGCCAAGGATAACGAGGAGTTTGGGTTTCGCAGATGATGTCATGGGGCGAGTATAGCACAGGCGGAGCCTTTACATTTTGATAATATGATGTATTGTGATGCACAGATTCACATTTCAACCCAAAGAAAGGCAACAATGAAAACGAAAGAGAAGCCGGTACAAGTTCCGGGTCTGGGCGGACGTTTGCCCAAGGCGAAACTCATCAGTGTCAGTGAGGTGGTCAAGCGGTCTATACGCCAAGCTCAGAAGATCATGGATGATCCCATCCTTCAGCTCGGCCGTGCGCAGCATCTGAAAATCATCGCGCCCGGTTATGACATCGCAACCGATCATCATGGGCTCGTCTGGTCACATCTTGTTGGCCAGGATTACGTCCAGATGGCGTACATCTCCAACTTGAACCTGGCCAAGCTCATTCTGCTATTCTGCAGCAAGATGAGCGGGGCGTACCGCCAACAGAGCCTCAGGTTCCCGTCGCTCGATGGCAATATGCTCAATGCCAAGAATTCCGAACTCGTCACTCCGTCCGTCAGTTTCCCGAAAGGGTTGTCAGCGGAGAGCCCGGTCTACTTCGTCTGGGATCTGTCGCGGCTGAGCAATCTCATGGAAAGTACCGGGGACATGTTAATCCTATCTGACAACGGTTTGTACCGCTGGCAGTATACGCACAAGCATATCCGCGGCGCGTGGCGACAGTATCCCAAGAACCTGAAGAGCAAGAAGCGGTCAGTAGTGATCAGTTCGAAGCTCGAACGTGTGAGCATCGAGGATATGGAGCAGTTCATATCTTCCGGACAGGTGGTTCCCATCAGGCTCTTGTTCGGTATGCGCGACGCGGTCAAGAGCATGTCGGGCGAATTGCACCGGTTGCAAAGCCACGCGTCATCAGTCTTGGATTTTGCCAACAGCGTGTTGGGCCGGATCCAGCAGTAGTGCTGACGTCGCAGTTTCACAGAGGGATCGCTTCGGCGGTCTCTCTTTTTTGTATTCAATCCTGCTTCAGTGTGCCGGGAGGGAGAATCGAACTCCCATGGATTACTCCGCACGATTTTGAGTCGTGTGCGTCTACCAATTCCGCCATCCCGGCGTGTGTACACCAGTCTACTAGAATTGGCGCCAAAATCAAATAAAAGCCCCGCGCAATGGCGGGGTTGGGAGGACTGTTTTTTCATGCTTTTCTGAGCGGTTTTTGTTTGAGGAAACGGAAGCGCTTTGTCAATGCCGCTCGGTACTCTTTGATCTGGGCCGGATCGTCATAATTATCAGGTTCCTCTGGATACGGTCGACGCACTGGTTCCAACGGATCCTTCCTTTGGGATGCCCGCATTTTCTTGGCAGTCATACTGTTGTTCTCCATTATGGCGAACAGAAACGGAATGGCTTGAAAGGAATTCCTGGAATAACAATGCCTTCGGCAGCTTCGGTTTTGTCGATGGCGATTGTGAGCATTGTCTCTTTGGTCTTCGTGCCAGGCTCCGTATTCGTGGCCTCAGCGATGAAGAATTTCAGGTATTCCGTTCCGTGAATAAACACGATGGAATCCAGGAATCGTTCATCTGCGCCGTGTAGGGCGCAACGGGCCAGGACTTCAGGGGTAAGCAGGGGCTTGTCAGTGTTTTCCATAGGTCTCCTTTTCTGTTAAAATCATAGCATGTCTTCTGCATATGTAAACGACGCAATCTTTTGGATTGAAGTCGACAAGGTGAGCCCCAATCCCTATCAGCCGCGCCGCGAATTTGACGAGATGGCCTTGAAGAGCCTGGCGGAATCCATCCGCATGTATGGCGTGCTCCAGCCGCTGGTCGTGACCCGCAAGGAAGTCTTTCGTGAAGACGGCGGCATGCATGTCGAATACGAACTCATATCCGGAGAACGTCGTTTGCGTGCCTCAAAGTTGGCGGGACTCGCCCAGGTTCCTGCGCTTATCCGCAACGCCCCCGAAGATGCCCAACTCAAACTCGAAGTGGCCATCATTGAAAATCTCCAGCGCGAAGATCTCAATCCCGTTGACCGCGCCCGTTCGTTTGAACGCCTAGCCAAGGAATTTGGTTTGAAGCAGGCGCAGATCGCCGAGAAGGTAGGCAAGAGCCGTGAATATGTCTCGAACTCGATGCGTATTTTGTTACTGCCTGAAGAGATGATCATGGCACTTGAACAAGGCAAGATATCGGAAGGGCATACACGACCACTCTTGATGCTCACGGATCGTCCTGAAGAACAACTCGTTCTCTTCAAGGAAATCATCACCAAGAAATTGACGGTGCGCGAAGCTGAAGGTTTGTCGCGTCGCGTGGCTACTGATCGTATCCGTAACAAAGGCAAGTATCTGGATCCCGTAATGATAGAGATGGAGAAGAATTTTACCGAATCATTGGGTACGCGCGTCCGCATTGAGAAAACCAAAGAGGGCGGAACAGTTACCATAGATTTCTTTTCACCGGATGATCTGCGTGCGTTGTTGGAGAAACTTGAGCAGGGAAAGAAAGGGGAGCATTCAGCGCTTACTAGCGTATCTGCCGGTGCACCCGCGGAAGCCGCCACCTCGACCGAAACAGTGGCGCCCGTGGATGATCGCGCGCCCGCGGATGTGCAAAAAGAGGAAAACGAAGATCTCTACTCACTCAAGAATTTTAGTTTGTAGGCACTGGAATTTTCAGACAGAAAGCGTATACTAGCCCTCGGAAGGAGCTTTGTATGGCTATAGAACAACAGGAAGCAGTGCACGAGTTTTTCGAGTGCTGGGAATTCAAGATGCTCAGGGGTGAACCTAAAGACCCAAACATTTTGTTTGCCGCCGCCAAGAAATTATCCGAATATGCACTGGTCGATCGACAGCAGATCCTCATAGACCTGGCGCGTATTGACCGGTGTGGTTGGTTGGTGAGGAAAGCCGTGTCAAACATCATTAACAGTATTGCACGGGAAGAAAAGGCACAGGCATGACCCGTTTACACAACAGCGCCCGAGTGGGCGCTGTTTTTTGTTGACATTTCTATAGTCCGTGGTACTTTTATCTTCAGGTAGTTTGATAATAATAGTACACAGAAAGAACACGCATGAAAAAAGAGAAATCAGCCAGCTGTACACGGTTCGCCAAGGTATCGATCGGAGTTATCCTGATCATTGTGGGTCTCATGGCACTCCCATCTGTTGTTGCCTACACTCTAGGATCTCCAACATCGCCGGATTCGCTGCTTGTCTTTGGTGATTCGGCGCGGTTCACCTGCGAATGGTCAAATGGGTCACAGGCACTTCTGATCGACGCAAAAGGGCATCGTCGTCTTGTTGAGCTTGGCGCCCATCAGGCGAAGTTGATGAGTTTCGAAGTTGGTTCACAGTACAAGGTTGTGATGGGAATACAATGTCGGTTCGGCCGCTTGCCAGCACGGATCTCAAAAGTTTCCTAGCGGTATGTCCAATTCAAAAACACCACGATGGGTTCGTGGTGTTTTATTTTTTTATTCAACCTTCTTCTTTTTTGCGAACCCTCGTGGCTTCTTTTCGATGGCCAACATCTCTAGTGCGCGCTTCAAATCAATATCGTACACGTTATCGGCGCCTTTTATCGAACGATAATTACCCTCAGACACAATATACGGACCAAATCGTCCCGCGGAGGCGACCACATCTTTACCTGTCTTGGGATCGACACCGAGGGTGCGTGGCAGACTCAAATATTTGAGGGCATCAGCGACGGTGACTTTGGAAGGATCCATGGTCTTGGGGATGGAAGCCATCTTTGGTTTGGCGGGGGCGGCAGTGCTCGTTTCAGTGCTCGGGGCGGACATCTCTTTTTCTGAGTTTGGCAAAGTGACAACTTTTTCGTCACTTTGCGGAAGTGAGGGGGAGGACTGTGTCGAACCTGTGTCTGAAATCGCGCCTGAAATCGCGCCTGAGGCCGTAGCTGATGCGCCCGAAACAACTTCTTCGGCGACACCCTTCTTTGTCTTCTTGCCTTTTTTCGCACCAGCAACCTTCGGCACCTTCACTTTTTTGACGCGCACCTTCTTGACCTTGGGCAATTTCAATCCGAGCTGAACATACGGCCCGAACCTTCCATTCAAGACAAATATAGGCAAGCCGGTGGTCGGATCCATGCCGATGGGCTCGTCCTTTTTGAATTCATGGCCGTCGAGCGTGAGCGCGCCGTCACAATCCGGATAACGCGTACAGGAAATAAATTTGCCATTCCTGCCGAGTTTGATACCCATAGGGGTGGTACCGCATTTTGGACATTTGAATTTTGCGTCAGCCACACCGAGGTCGGTGGCTTTGGCGACTTTTTCTTTTGACAGGACTTCTGTGTGGAAAGGGCCATAAAATTCCGAGAGCGTCGTCACATATTTGCGCGTACCGGTGGCGATATCGTCGAGTTTATCCTCCATCTCGGCAGTGAATGTGTCGCTGATGTAAGTAGGGAAGTTCTCTTCCAGGAATGAGGAAACAACCTCGCCGGTGTCGGTGGGCTTCAACGAGCGACCTTCTTTCGCAACATAACCGCGATCTTCGATGGTCTTGCAGATGGACGCGTATGTTGACGGACGACCGATGCCACGCTTCTCCAACTCCTTGATGAGGCCTGCTTCGGTATAGCGTGGAGGGGGAAGTGTCTGTTTCTCGAGTGAATCAATAGAGACTAGATCGAGCGCCTGATCTTTTGCGCATTTGGGCAGAGTGACTTCTTCGCCTGCTGATTCGGGATCGGCTTTGAGCCAACCATCGAAGATGACACGCGATCCGGTGGCTTCGAAGTTGGGCACGGTATCTTTTTCCGTATTAGCGATAATCTTTGTGCGCATGACTTGCGCGTCGGCCATCTGCGAAGCGACTGCGCGTTGCCAGATGAGGCGGTAGAGTTTCTTTTGCTCATCATTAGCACCGGCATTCAATTTGGCAAAATGAGAAGGACGGATGGCCTCGTGTGCTTCCTGGGCATTCTTGCTCTTGGTGGCGTATTTGCGGAATGAGAGATATTTCTCGCCATACTGTTTCTTGACCACGACGCCGATCTGGTCGAGTGCTTGCTGTCCGAGGTTGGTGGAGTCCGTACGCATATAGGTGATGGCACCCGACTCGTAGAGTTTCTGCGCGATACCCATGGTGCGTGAGGGCGAGAATCCGAGGCGGGAGCTCGCGGCCTGCTGTAAGGTCGACGTGATGAATGGTGCGCGGGGTGAACGTTTGACCTCTGATTCTTCGACGTCGACGACATGCCACTTTTCAGCACGAGCTTTTGCGAGAATGTCGTCTACCTCTTTTTTCTCGCGTGGTTCTTTCGAACAGGTGAGGGTGAGTGGCGATCCTGATGCAGTTTTGAA
>CAYZZN010000031.1:2380-7021 GCA_964483165.1 uncultured Candidatus Saccharibacteria bacterium | reverse complement strand
AGTACATCGGCAGTACCACATGCAAGGTGAAGATAAAGCCGATGACGGCGATGGTATAGATGGTGTGAGAGCGAGGAGTGGAGAGGGACATGGTTTTCATCATTATAACGTACCGCGCAGTTTTCTCATATGTGGATTCGGATACACGCATATTTTAAAAACGACCTGGACTAACGTCCAAGCCGTTTTTAAAATTGCTATGCTCGCCCGAAAGGGCTCCGCAATGTATCCTCACCACACATAAGAAAACTGCGCGGTACGTTGCATGATAACTACATTCATGTTACATTATTTGTCATGAAAAAAGATATCCATCCAGCCAACTACCGACAGGTCATTTTCGCCGATAACTCCAGCGGCGCCAAGTTTTTGATCGCCTCAACCATCGCTACCAAGGAAAACGCAAAGTGGACCGACGGCAAGGAATATCCTGTGCATTATCTCGAAATCTCCAGCGCTTCACACCCTTTCTATACCAACCAGGAAAAAACCATCGACACTGCAGGACGTGTGGAAAAGTTCAAGAATCGCCAGGCAAAAGCTACAAAGAAATAGCTTCATTCAAGTTCACAGATTACACGTATGCCTTTTGGGTATACGTGTAATTTGTTGATAGGGTACTGTGCGCATTCGTATTATAATCATTACATGAGCCTCGATATCTACAAATCAAACCCCAAGACCTCATTCATGGCAGGTCTCTACGAAAAGCTTGCTAAGGACGAAGCAGAAGTGCGCGGCATGATTGAAGCCGATCCTTTGATGAAGGACATGGCCGAGCATGAGCTCGCGTCCATCATCGAGCAAAAGAAGTCGCTGGAAACAGAGATGGCGGCAATTATCGCGGGCGACGTCGTCGAAGAAGAAAAGCCGAAAGAGATGATTCTCGAAATCCGTGCCGGCGCGGGTGGTGATGAAGCGGCGTTGTTCGCGGCCGAACTCATGGATATGTACAAGAGGTATGGTGAGAGCAAGGGGTGGACCATGAAGATCATTGACGAGTCCAAGAATGATCTTGGTGGATACAAAGAAGCATCGCTTGAATTCAAAGGTAAAGACGCATTCGAAACCCTGCGCTGGGAAACTGGTGTTCATCGAGTTCAGCGTGTCCCGGAGACGGAAAAGATGGGACGAGTGCACACCTCGACGGTGACGGTCGCTATCATGCCTATTCGCAAGAAATCGAAATTTGTCATCAATCCCGCGGATCTTGAAATGGAATTTTCACGCGCCGGCGGCAAGGGTGGACAGAACGTCAACAAGGTGGAGTCGGCAGTTCGTCTGATCCACAAGCCGACAGGTATTGATGTGCGTTCCACAGCCGAGCGCAGTCAGGGTGCCAACAAGGAATTGGCCCTGCAAATCCTCACCGCCAAGCTCGAGGCGCTCGAAGAAGAAAAAGAATCCCAAAAATTTGCCGCGAACCGTAAAGGTCAGATCGGTACCGGTAGCCGCTCAGAGAAAATTCGCACCTATAATTTCCCGCAGGACCGCGTGACCGATCATCGCATCAAGGAGTCGTGGCACAATTTGCCCGCTATCATGGAAGGGAAGTTTGATCCGATCACCGAGGCTTTGAAGGAATTCGAAAAGACGGGGAAGGTGGGTAATGAGGAGGAGTGATTTGACTTCGTAAGATTGATGTAGTACTAAGAATACAGACAATCAACAAAAGGAGTCACTATGGATATCACCTCAAGAGGCGTGTATCCCGCTTCTGCTCTCAGCAATTTCGCGCCGCATCGGTTCGTATTCGAAGGGATCATCTGCAATTCGATGGAGGGTTTGCTGCAGTCATTCAAATTCGAGGATCGACGGATGCAGACGCGTATCTGCAAATTGACCGGCAAGAAGGCCAAGATCCGCGGACGCACGAGAACTGAAGATTGGAGCAGGGTACAGAAGCTCTGGTGGAACAACCGCACATACGATCGGGGTGCAGATGAGTATCAGGATCTGCTCGATAGAGCGTTTGCTGCTCTTGCCAAGAACAGATCGTTCCGACGAGCGCTCCGAGCCACCGGAAGTGAAAAGCTCACGCATTCCATCGGCTGTCCTGATCCCAAGGTCACGATCCTGACAGAGCGCGAGTTCTGCGATCGTTTGACCCGCATCCGCAAGTCATTGTCACGCGCCTGAAGTCAGGCGCTTTTTTATTGGTGCCCTCGGTAGGAATCGAACCTACATCTATTCCTTAGGACGGAACTGTTCTATCCATTGAACTACGAGGGCGAATGTTCATTTTCAGGGACGTGACGGAAAAACTATAGCATATTTTGCCGATTTCATATTTTCTGGTATAGTGTTGCCCATGACTCCTGAAGAACGTTCATTACTCGAGCGCACGCACAAGCTGGCCGAGGAGAACAACGAGATATTGCGCAAGATGCGCCGAGCGAACCGTATTGGGATCGTATTCCGCGTGGGATATTGGGTAGTTATCCTTCTCTTGAGCTTTGGGGCATACTTCCTCATTCAGCCATACGTGGAATCATTGTTCGGGGCATATGAGGGCTTGCAGGGGTCATTTGGAGGCAGTCAGAATGATGCGGGTGCGACACCGAGCGCTATCAGCTCATTCATGGATTTGTTGAGGTAGGGTTCCGCACTTTATTATACATACGCCAAGGTAGCTCAGTTGGTAGAGCATTCCCCTGAAGAGGGAAGGGTCACCAGTTCGATCCTGGTCCTTGGCACATGAACAACTCATCCGTCGACCCACGATATATCCCTCTCGATAAATCGTGGATTATTCGCATGGGCATATTGGATGTGGTTAACGGACATGACGACATTGTCCATTTTTTGGATACACAACAAAACCTCGGTGACGACCTTCTCGCGTTGAAGCGTGCGGCAGAGGTTTGGAAGACTGACCAACCTATTGATATTGGCGAATCAGGTACGCTCTATCGTTTGCTAAAATTCGCGTCATGGAAATTGGGACTCAATAAGAAATTTATTCTTCACGGCACGCTCAGAGATCGCCAGATTACCGATGATCCCTCTATCGTGAATCTGTCTCAGAAAGAATTGCACCTCCTCGACAATGGAACATCCCAATGGGCGAGCGCGGCGGCGCTTCTCGGAGACAGGGAACGTTTACCCGATGCTTCATTCAAGCTTAGACTCACCTATGAAGCTATTGATCATTGGCACACACAGCGGAGCGCGGGCAAGACATGGATTCCGCGATACGATGAAACTATTTTGGGACAAGCAGAAGCGTTTGTTCGCATGATGAAGAAAGGGAAAGTCGATTTTATTCCCCAGCAAGCCGAGGATTTTTGTTTTGCGTACACGTTCGGACTGGTGTCCCTAGCTGAAGCTGAACAGAAATGGCCAAGCTTGCGTGGACACGAAAGCGATCGGATTCTCGAAATGAAAGAGGTGCTTGAATGCGCGAAAGCCGGTACGCAGATAACTTCCAAGGATCATCGCGTCGTGCAAGCCATCGCCATGTGGGGCAAGGTCTATGCACAACATGTTGAGATTGCGTATCCTGCGTCGGTCAACAAAAGCTGGCCGCAATTCTGGGATTTTTTGAAGGCGTATTCTTAGAAAAACACTGTCCCCAGCGCCCCTTGCCGGGTTGGCCTGTTCTGGTATCATTGCCGCCGGAGAGTTGATCATATGAAAAAATCAATGTTGTTGGTGCTTATGGCACTGTGTACGGTTGCACCAGTGGTACCACAGGACACGGTTTCGGAAAAAGAAAAGCCGAAGGCTGAACAGACCGAAGAGCAGAAGAAACTCGAGATCGCAAAACAACGGCAGGAGTATCTTGGGAATTACTGCTATTACCGCATCATCGCCATCAAGTATGTCGAGACGGTGAAGCGGGTGGATTGGAGGAAATCTCACGTTGATATTTCTCTCGATGATCTGCGTCCGTATTTCGGGATGTGGCTCAAGGGTCTTTCGAAGGACGCGACCTGGGAACAGCTCATGGAGCATGAGCAGGTGAAACCTAAGCTCAAGGAAGAACACCGCGAAAAATTGTCACTGATATTCTGTGGCAGCAAGGATGCACGCTGGATTGATATCCTGAATGCCGTCGAGGCACTGCGAAAACAGCGCGATGGAGTTCAGGTGAACGCAGGGGCACAGGCGACCAGGTAGGTCGCTTTTTCTTTTGACCAAAAAGACATACAATACGCCCATGAATCGAACTGCTGTCGAACAGATCAAGGAACGTCTACCGGTGAATGAAGTCATCGGCCAGTATCTCAAGCTCGAGAAGTCCGGCAATGCCTACAAGGCCAAGTGCCCCTTTCACAATGAGAAGACGCCTTCTTTTTTTGTGTCGCCTGATCGCGGAGGCTACTATTGTTTTGGTTGTAATGCGAAAGGTGATATTTTTACGTTCGTAGAACAATTCGAGGGACTCGATTTTCGAGGTGCTCTCAAGATTCTGGCCGAGAAGGCCGGAGTTCAATTGACCTTCGACAATAAAGCAGATGGCGAACGCGACAGATTATTCCAGGTAATGGAAGCTGCAGCCCAATTTTTTGAGGGTCAATTGTTGGCAGATGCTCCGCAGTCAAAAGAAGCACGTGAATACGTGAAGAATCGCGGCATTTCGGACAAGACGCGCGAAGAATTCCGCATCGGCTGGGCACCAGAAGGGTGGAGCAACCT
>CAYZZN010000031.1:0-2280 GCA_964483165.1 uncultured Candidatus Saccharibacteria bacterium | reverse complement strand
ATAAATGATTCCAGTGGACGTGTCATCGCATTCTCGGGCCGTATCCTCAAAGACGATGGCAAGTCAGCAAAGTATCTGAACAGTCCCGACACTCCTTTATATGACAAATCACTTGTTCTGTATGGACTCGACAAAGCCAAGGGCGACATTCGTCGCATGAATTATACGATCATGGTGGAGGGGCAGATGGATCTGGTCATGTCGCATCAGGCAGGAATCAAGAATACCGTTGCTTCATCAGGAACCGCGCTCACCGATGAATCATTCAGCGAATCGGGAGCCGTCAGCAATCTCGGACTAGTACGCAGACTGTCACCGAATGTCATTATCGCGTTTGATTCTGATTCCGCGGGAAGAAAAGCGGCTATGCGCGCTTCGGGCATCGCACTCTCGATGGGTATGGATGTGAAGATCGCCGATCTGGTGGGCGGCAAGGATCCGGCTGATCTGGTCCAACACAATCCCGAAGATTGGAAGCAGGCACTCCGCGATGCCAAGCACATCATCGAATTTGAACTCGGAAATGTATTGCGCGATGTTACCGACCCGCGAAAAATACCTCGAGGACTCCGCGATCGAGTTTTCCCATTCCTGGCAAGAATGGAAAGCCGCATGGATCAGGCGCATTTCGTGAAGATGATCTCGGATCGCGCGAATATTTCTGAGACGGCTGTGTGGGATGATCTCAAGAATATGAAGATTGAACAGGGAAGTTCGACGAGTGCTGCCACAGCGGCTGGCAAAGATTCTTCCAGTGCTTCAATTTTGAAAAAGGAAGCTTCAAATCATTTGGACCTCATCCAACGCCGCATGTTCGGACTTCTTGCTATCATGGAAAAAACTGCTGCACCCCAGGCAATCTCATATCGGGAACAGATTCAAAAAATCGCTGGCGCTACCTACGCAGATCGGATGGCTCGGGTTGAGCCTTTGATGAGTGATATGGCCTTTGAAGCGGAAGCATTCTTCGGAGATGATCAAAAAGAATGGGATCACCATATGGAAGAACTAGTTGAGAACTTTGAGGAAGATGTAATAAGTGAGGAGCTCATTTCGTCAATGAATGAGCTTAAGCAAGCGGAAAAGGCAGGGAATGCCGATCTAGTCGCGGAACTGGCTAAAAAATGTCAGGTTCTTTCGATGAGGAAGGCTGAGGTGGCGAAGAAACGGAGGAATTAGGATGCCCCTTGCACAGACAGGTCAAATGACTTACAATCATCTGGTTAATTAAGGATTATTCAATCTTTTCTCCCACCCTCATCACATGAGTAAAAACAAAAAGAAGGGCTCAAAAGCTCGTGGCGGTGCCCCTCGTTCGGCGAAGCGCAAGGCTTTTCGCGTAAAGACACGTCCGGTCAAGGGCGGTAAGGGCGCATCTGCTTCTTCGGTAAAAGGAGTCAAGATCAAACCCGTGTCAAAAGTCGACAAAGCCAAGGATTTTGAGACACGCGCCAACAAACTCATCAATCGTGGTCGCGATCGTGGATTCGTCACCTATGATGAGATCTTGAAGGAGTTTCCACAGATTGAGAACGATATTCTTTTTCTCGATGAACTCTATACCAAATTCACTGCCGCCAACGTGGACGTGCTGGAAGGTGGAGGTCTCCTCGAAGTTGAAGAGTTGAATCCCAAGAAAGCCGTACCTCATTATAGCCGTACCGGTTCTGATTCCGCGTATGACTCTATCCAGATGTATCTCAAAGAGATCGGTCAGTACCCACTGATCACCGCATCCGATGAAAAGGAGCTCGCCAAGCGTATTATTGCGGGTGATACTGAAGCAAAAAATCTCCTCGCCAAAGCCAACCTCCGTCTCGTGGTTTCTATTGCCAAGAAGTATGTCGGTCGCAGTCCCGACCTGACCCTGCTCGACCTCATCCAAGAAGGTAACCTCGGTCTCTTCCGTGCCGTTGATAAGTTCGACTGGACCAAAGGATTCAAGTTCTCAACATACGCTACATGGTGGATCCGCCAGGCTATCACTCGCGCGCTCGCTGATCAGTCACGCACTATCCGCGTGCCGGTCCACATGGTTGAAACTATCGCCAAGTACAAACAGGTAGTTCGCCGACTTTCTCATGACCTCGGTCGTGAACCTCTTCCTGATGAGATCGCTCTCGAGATGGGTATGGATGTCGACAAGATCTATCAGATCGAAAAGATCGAACAGGATGTCGTATCACTCGAAAGTCCTGTCGGCGATGATAGTGATGATGGTAAGTCCACGCTCCAAGATTTCATTCCTGATGACAAGATCCTTTCTCCTGACCAGGAATC
>CAYZZN010000030.1:0-7173 GCA_964483165.1 uncultured Candidatus Saccharibacteria bacterium | reverse complement strand
AATTGATGATGAAGTCTCCGTCATGATTCTGGTGACCGTTCCAGCCGTTTTCACTGATGGTCTCAATTTGAGGATTTTCCGGATTGCCGGGAGGGAAGTGGCAGATGGTGATCTGGTCTTGGTCTACCTTCAATAGAGTGAAGGACGTATCCTCGTCGCTTTCGTCTCCGGTAGTCGTGCCGGTTGGATTAGCAAAAAAATTGAAGACGGTGTCGTCGTCAAGGCCAACCTTCACTTGTAGATTGTTGAACGAAGAAAATACGTTGGCGCTCTGATCGGAAGCATCATCAACGACAATCTGGCCAAGAGTAGTCGATGTGTCGTCGTCGGAAGTAGTTATCTTCAGCGTAACCATGCTGACATCGTTCGAATCATCATCGCCGGAGCTGGTCACCTGAACTTCTGATACTGAAACATCTGAATCCGAAGATTCTTCAGTATCGGATACCGAATGGGATGCCGAAACACTGTCGGTACCGTCTCCTTCGGCCCGTGCAATAGGGAATATAATATGTGAATTGAAAATAAGGAGGGCTGCAATCGTCACTATACAGAGAGCTGTAGTGGTGAATTGCGGACGTACAGTCTTGTTAGAAGTTCTCCGGGGTACTGATATGCGCTTTTTAGTTGTTTTCATGGTTGTTTGTTGGAATATTGTTAAAAAGTAGATAGGTGCTAGTAAGTACAAAAATTATCACATATAAAACGAATTGTCAAGTAGTCTGAGTTTGCTTCTTGTGGCCTTATTGTACCCTTGAAAGGCTCAAATCACATGTTCTATTGGGGATAATGAGGTGTATATGGTACAGTAATGGCCAAGAGAAGCCGACGAAGATGGCCATGTATTACAGCCTTAGAATAGCTATGAATGAGCGCTCATCAACCAAATGAACCAGAAATTCCTCAAGCCCTATAACGCGACTGAAACTGAAGATCGTATATATGCCCTCTGGGAAAAGAGCGGCTTTTTCAATCCAGATACTTGCGTGGAGAAGGGCGTGACGCGCAAGGAAGCGCCGCCATTCACGATCATCATGCCACCTACGAACGCCAACGGATCACTACATGCCGGACATGGACTGGTGATGACCGTCGAAGACATCATGACGCGTTACAAAAGGATGCGCGGACATCGGACGCTCTGGCTTCCTGGACTGGATCATGCGGGATTTGAGACGCAGGTAGTATATGAAAAAAAGCTGGAAAAGGAAGGACGAACACGTTTTGAGATTGAGCCGAAGAAATTGTACGAAGAAATTCTCGATTTTACTCTGAAAAATTCTGCCAATATCAAGTCTCAGGTCAAGAAGATGGGATCGTCGTGTGATTGGTCACGCGAAAAGTTCACTCTTGACCCCGATGTGGTCAAGACGGTGTACCGGACATTCCAGAAATTATCGGATGACAACTTGCTGTACCGCGGCAAGCGCATCGTGAGCTGGTGTTCAAAGCATCAGACTGCTTTTTCTGATCTTGAGATCAAGGATGAGGAGCGTGTTGATGAATTTTATTATCTGAAATATGGTCCCTTTATCATTGGAACCTCGCGTCCCGAGACAAAGTTCGGTGATAAATACGTAGTCATGCACCCTGATGACAAAAGATACGCGGATTACAAGCAGGGACAGAAAATAGACCTTGAATGGATCAATGGTCCCATCACCGCAACCATCATCAAGGATGCGGCCATCGATATGGAGTTTGGTACTGGCGTCATGACCATCACGCCATGGCATGATGTGGCGGACTTTGAGATCGCGGAACGTCATAAGCTCGACAAGGAGCAGATCATCGATGAGCAGGGCAAGCTTCTTCCGATCGCGGGCGAATTTGCGGGGCAACACATCAAGAAAGCCCGCTCGCTCATAATTGAAAAACTAAAATCAAAAGGGCTGGTTGAGAAGATCGATGACAAATACAAGCATGTGGTCCGTACCTGCTACAAATGTGGCACCGTCATCGAGCCGCAGATCCGCAATCAGTGGTTCGTGAAGATGAAACCCTTGGCGGAAAAGGCATTGGAAAAGATTAAGTCCAAAGAAATTTCATATATTCCTGATCACTACGAAAAAATTACCACGCACTGGCTGGAAAATATCATGGACTGGAATATTTCCCGCCAGATCGTCTGGGGGATTCCTATTCCTGCAAAATTGTGTACCAATTCCGCCTGCGCCAAAGGTTTTGTCGACCTGGAAAATAAATTAACCGAGTGTGAATCGTGCCACGGCAAACTTATTCAAGACACAGACACATTTGACACATGGTTCTCTTCGTCGCAGTGGCCGTTTGCGACGCTCGGGTATCCTGATGGGGCAGATTTCAAGAATTATTATCCAACCGATGTCATGGAGACTGCAGGAGAGATTATTTTCTTTTGGGTGTCGCGCATGATCATGCTCGGGTTGTATGTGACGGGTAAAGTTCCGTTCAAGACTGTGTATCTGCACGGTCTTGTGTTGGATGCAAAAGGGCAGAAAATGAGCAAGAGCAAGGGTAATGTCATCGACCCGCTCACGCTGACGTCAAAGTTTGGCACGGACGCATTTCGCATGGGTCTTGTTGTCGGGAATACACCAGGAACTTCGCTGGCATTGTCTGAAGACAAGGTTTCGGGATACAAAAAGTTTGTAAATAAAATCTGGAACATCACACGCTTCATCATTTCGACAGCGGAGGGGGAACGTGGGAAACCAGTCGAGGGTCAGGCCGAAGTAAAAGCCGCCCCGGTCACATTCGATCCAAATTTCACTGCCTGGAGTGTAGCTGACACTGCCCATCTGAAACGTCAGCAGGAATTGATCGTGGAAGTTACTAAGGAAATGGACACGTTCAAGTTCTATATTGCCGCGGAAAAAATATATCATTACGCATGGCATGAATTCGCGGATAAGATTCTCGAAGAAAGCAAACCCATCATTTCAGGTACTGATCCTGTCGCCGCCTTGTCACGCATCCAATTCTTGCTTCACTCGCTCAATACTATCCTCAAACTGCTTCACCCATTCATGCCCTTTGTCACCGAAGAAATCTGGGCGGATGCTGGTTTTTCTACTGCAGATAAGAGCGGAGCGCGTTTGTTGATGGTGGAAAACTGGCCCGCCTAGTCGCTGTACAGGGCTATCCACACAGAGCGCTCGTCACCCCATTGATAGTAAGGTAAAATAATGGGGTAATTACTTTTTCTTAATCTCTTTTTATATGAAAAAATACCTCATCAGCGTGGCGCTTCTCGCATTGATCCTTGTGGTGGGCGCAACCTTGGCCACCGTCCGTGCCGCGCAGGATGAGGTGCATACACTGAACGGCTGGGCATGGTCCTCGAATATTGGCTGGATCAGTTTCAATTCGGCGGACGCGGGTGCTGGGGGAGGTCCATATGCTGTACAAGCTGACAATGCCGGGAATTTTTCTGGATACGCGTGGTCGCCCAATATTGGTTGGATTAGTTTCAATCCCTCGCACCTTGCAGGATGTACCGGCGCATCAGCGGCGAGCAGTAACTTTAATACCGGCGCGGTTACAGGATGGGTTCGTGCCTATGCAGGTATCGGTAGAACTGACGGGTGGGACGGATGTATAGAGCTTGCCGGTACCAACCATCTTTCCGGTCCATCATACAACGGTTCACGAGGCGTCACCTATCACGCGCCCCAGGCTGTTGGTGATAGTAAAGGATATTTCAAAGGATACGCATGGGGAGGACCTGTAGTTGGTTGGTTGCAATTTAGCCCGAATATTTCAACATCTGCAACGGAGTGTGATGATTGCGGAGGAACAGGCAAGGTGTTCGTCACAGGAACCTGTACTCTCGATGACTCGTCTATCGTCCTTGAAGATGATGAGAATTCAGTTACGATCACGCCAAACGTATCCAACCTAGGTGGTACCGGCACGACTGGTCCATACGGATTCACACCGGCCTCGTTCACTCTCGGTGTCGGTACGCACGATTTGAATATCGTGGCACATGACGCTTCCAATCCTCAGAACAGTAGTGAAATCTTCTGCGGAACTGTTGGTGTTACTTCTGATCAAGCTGAAGCTGATATGAAACTCATGATTGCACGTTCGACGACTGCTCTCGATGCTGTAGTTCCCGGTGCTCATTACTATGATTATTTCGGCGCAGGATACGATCAGCTGACCCTTAAAAAGGCCGACCGTTTCATTCTCGCATTCGCGTTGAACGATGCTGATTATCCCGCAAGGACGTACAAGATTGTCGCAAGTAATCCTGGTCCCAATGGTACGGGATGGACGAATATACCGATGACTTCCACATTTGCATCTCTCGAATCAGCCGGTATGGATCCAGGTACATACACGTTTACACTCAGATATTCTGATGATGGAGGAGTGAACTTTACCACTGGTAGTACCGCCACACTCAAGATTACCAACAGCGGTCTCGAAGAAATATAGACTAGATAGAAGCCAGAAATTATCGAAGTTTGCTCACTGCTCCGGCGAGGGATTCACGTTCCTCGTCGGACAGTTCGTATTCGGAGCTCTTGTTCACGACAGGCTTTGAAAATACACTGACATGATCACGTGAGTAGAGACTGGAGATCACTACGCCGTCGCCGTCTTCATTGAGAAGTGTCGTCGCAAAGCTCTGGTTGCCTCCGCCGCCGGTTCCCTTGAATGGGTTGAATCGGACCGTGTGCACAGACTGGATGCTCTTGTGCAAGCGTTTCTCGACACCGGTCAGATATGTTTCGAGCTCCGTTTTGAATTCTTGCAATTCTTTGAGGTTTCCTGAAACATGCGCGAGTGAGTCCCCGATATTCTGGCTATCTGTTGAAATCAGGAAACGACGCATCTTGTGATGCAGAGAAATGACTACACCGATGAGTATGATAGTAATGACGGCAAGAATAATAAGAGCGAGCCACAATGGGTTTGAAAGTATTGAAATCATGGCAGAATTATACGTGTCCGTAGCCAGGGACGCAATTTGTATGCTAGATTCTTGGTATGTTCAAGCGCCGTATATATCTTGATTACGCGTCATTGACCCCTATCGACTCTCGTGTACTCCGCGAGATGAAGGCATTTTCCGCGCCTGCATACGCCAATCCGTCTTCATTATATAAAGCAGGTGTTGCGGCAAAAAAAGCTTTGGCCCAGATGCGCACAAAGACAGCGACTTTCATTCATGCCCATCCTGATGAGATTGTGTTCACCAGTGGAGGCACGGAAGCCAATGGTCTTGCCTTGGAAGGAACAGCAAGGCAGGCACGCATGGGTGGCATCGAAAAACCACATATGATCATTTCAGCTATCGAGCACTCTTCGATTATTGAAGTTGCCGCTCTGATGGAAAAACAGGGCTGTGAAGTAACGCGGCTCAGCGTCGATCATTCCGGGATCATTTCTTTGGAAGAACTGAAAAAAGCAATCAAGCCCAATACATTCTTGGTTTCAATCATGACTGTCAATAACGAGATCGGTTCTATTCAGCCGATTCGCGAAATTGTCAAGATCATTCGGCATGCGCGAAAGGTATTCAAAGAGTCAGGTCAAGGGAAGGGAATATATCCACTATTTCATACCGATGCCGCCCAAGCTGCTCTGTATCAGGAATTGAATATGGAGAAGCTTGGCGTTGATCTCTTGACGCTCGATGGGAGTAAAGTCTACGGTCCACGTGGTATTGGTTGTCTATATATTAGACGTGGTACTCCCATTCAGCCCATCATATATGGAGGAGGGCAGGAGGTAGGAATGAGATCAGGTACTGAAAATATTCCGGGCATTGCAGGATTTGCCAAGGCCTTGGAGATAGCCGCGATCGAGCGTGATAGGGAAGCGGGCCGTCTCGTGCAGTTGCGGGAGTATTTCATCGAAGGTCTCAAAGTGATACGTCCGGACATCGTCGTGAACGGGGCGGTGTTCGGTGCAGCGCTCACGGAGAAGACACAGCTCTTTTCGTCACTTTCGCAAAGTGACGAAAAAGTTGTCACTTCCTCAAACTCACAAAAAGGAGTTCCTCCCTTGAGTACCGTCATACAAGCCCTCCAAAGTCCCCACATCCTCAATGTTTCCATTCCTGGTATCGACAATGAATTTTTCGTCCTACAGCTGGATGCGAAGGGTATTGCCTGCTCCACTAAGAGCTCATGCCTGCGCGACGAGGATGAATCGTATGTATTGAAGGCCGTAGGCGCGGATAGTAATACCGCAGTACGTTTTTCCTTTGGCCGCTCTACAAAAAAAGGGGATATACGCCAGGCACTTGCAGTAATGAGAAAGCTCTGTTAGTATTCCACGACATGTTAATGATCCGCCTACAGCGAGTTGGCCGCGTACACGAACCGACGTTCCGTGTCGTTTTGACCGATTCCAAGAATGGTCCCAAGAGCGGACGATATCTCAAGAACTTGGGCTGGTATGATACTCGCATCAAGAACAAGCCGGAGCAGATCGACACCGAGGCTGTGAAGCACTGGATGTCCAAGGGTGCCAAGCTCTCACTCACTCTCCACAACTATCTCGTCGGACAGAAGGTTATCACCGGCAAGAAACTCAATGCACTGCCGAAGCATACGCCGATCAAGAAGGAGGTTGCTCCTGAGGCCGCAAAGGCAGCTGCTCCTGTAGCCGAGGTAAAGGCTGAGGAAAAGGCGCCTGAGCCCGCTCCCGCTACTGAAGCTCCAAAAGCGTAATACACCCCCAACAGGGACATCCCGCGAGCTTTGCGAGCGGAGCAGCCCTCACAGGAGGGTTTATTTTAATCAGACCATCTGCTAAACTTATTGCAGTACAGCGAACTGTACGATTATACGAATAATATTACGATCATGCAGAAAGACCAAGAGTTCCTCGAGTACGTCATCAAAGCTTTGGTAGATGCTCCCGAACAAGTCAAAGTAGTCCGCACTGTTGATGAAATGGGCGTGCTCCTCACACTCGAATGCGGCGCAGTCGATATGGGCAAGATCATCGGTCGCCAGGGCAATACCGCCAAGGCAGTCCGCACGCTCCTCCGTGTCGTTGGCATGAAGAACAACAGCCGTGTCAATCTGAAAATCAACGAGCCGATCGGTGGTCTCAAGTCACCAGAGCGTATTGGTCAGGGCGCCGCAGTTCCGCTTTCCACCCCGAACTCAAAGACAGTTGATGAGGCGATGGCGGATCTCAAGTTGGAATAATAATTTCAAAACAAAA
>CAYZZN010000029.1:0-7351 GCA_964483165.1 uncultured Candidatus Saccharibacteria bacterium | reverse complement strand
GCGTGGATGACGGGACCGAAGAGTTCCAGATCTGTACCGCAGATTGCGAGGCAGGTATTGAAGGAAATGGATTCGGTCAAGTGCGTTCAGGAGACCTTGCCCTTGATTCGGAGGGCAACTTGTATTATGTTGACGCCGAGAACCACCGTGTCCAGAAGTTCAGTTCATCCGGCGCATTTTTATTGAAATTCGCAGATGCGGGAGATGGAGAAGGGACAGGTCCTGGAGAATTGAATAATCCGCGTGGTATTGCGGTAGATGCCGATAATGTAATATATGTCGTTGATACGGGCAATAATCGCATCCAGACATTCGATACGAGTGGAACATATCTATCAGAGTTTGCGATAGCTCCTCTCGGGGAGGTCAGTGCTCTAACCGACATTGCCATTGATTCGGCTGGTGACCTGTATGTGACCACTGCGCAAGAGGATCGCGTTCAGAAGTTTGATTCGACTGGCGAGTTTTTGCTTACATTCGGATACGGAGTCTCTGATGGCGTCGAAGAGTTCCAGATCTGTGAATCAGATTGTATTGCAGGTGAATCCGGCAATGGTAGTGGTCAGTTCAATTATCCATACAGCATCGCTATCGATTCAGAAGACAATATATATGTTACAGACTCCGGACGTTTCCAGAAGTTCTCCACTTACTTCGATAATGAAGAAGAACCTGAGCCAGAACCCGAACCAGAAGAGGAAGAAGAAACCCCACCTCGCCGCTCATCTGGTGGTTTAAGTAGGAGAACGATGCCAGCAGCTCCTGTCACTACAACTCCAGTCCCTGGTTGTCCAGCCGGCTTCGTTTGCACGCCAGTGTCCGGATTCACGCCACCAACCACGTTTGGACCAACTACCCCTTCTACACCAAACGCCCCATCCACACCCGCCACCACCGGCACCTTCACCCGCAACCTGGCCCTCGGCTCCACTGGTGCAGATGTCCGCGCACTCCAGCAGTACTTGAATACGCATGGCTTCATCGTGAATCCGAACACTGGTGGACCTGGATCTCTTGGCTTCGAGACGTCATTCTTCGGTCCTGCTACTCAAGCCGCACTCATCCGCTTCCAGACAGCAAAAGGCATCGCTCCTGCCGTTGGATTCTTTGGGCCGATCACGAGAGGGTATATAGAGGCGCATCCGTAGCCTTCAAATATTTGACGGGAGGCTGTTTTTCATAGTAATATCAGCATATGCCTCCTCTCAATAAACTCACCACAAAAGCCCGGGAAGCACTGCGTAAAGCCCATGAATTGGCCATAGAACGCGGCCAGAATCACGTCAATCCCGTGCATCTTTTGTGCGCTCTCATTTTGCAGGAAGAGAGTATGGTGAGCTCCATTCTCGACAAAATGGAGATCGACACACCCATGCTCACCGACATTGTCCTCGAACATATTGAGGCTCCTGAGGGATCCAATGTGCTTTCGCCGTCGTATCAGATATACCTGACTCCCGATCTGGCGCAAATCCTCGACAACTCCGTCCGTGTGGCGACAACCCTCAAAGATGAATTCATTTCAACCGAACATATTTTCCTCTCCATGTTCGACATACCATGCGTGGCTCGTGATGTGCTGGCTCGTTTCAAGATCGAGCGGGAAGCCGTCGCGAAAATAATCGAGGAACTCAAAAGCAATCCGCAGGCCAAGGACGCAGAGCCCAAGAAATTCCGCACCCTCTACAAATACGCGCGTTCGCTCACCAAACTCGCCAAGGAGAACAAACTTGACCCCGTCATCGGTCGTGATGCGGAGATCATGCGTATCATCCAGATACTTTCCCGCCGCACCAAGAACAATCCCATCCTGATCGGGGAAGCAGGCGTGGGTAAGACAGCCATCGCCGAAGGGTTGGCACTGCGCATGGCGCAAAATGACATTCCCGAGTCACTCAAAGACAAGGAATTGGTCTCGCTTGATCTCGGCTCGCTCATCGCCGGTACCAAGTATCGCGGTGAATTCGAGGAACGTCTCAAGAATATTCTCAAGGAAGTCGAAAAGGCTGATGGGAAGATCATTCTCTTCATCGATGAGATCCATACACTGGTGGGCGCAGGCGCTTCCGAGGGTTCTATGGACGCATCGAACATGCTCAAACCTGCTCTCGCGCGTGGCGAACTTCGTGCCATCGGTGCCACCACCATGAAGGAATATCAGAAATATATCGAGAAGGATCCGGCGCTCACTCGTCGTTTCCAACCAGTGTACGTGAACGAACCTTCGAATGAAGACGCCATCGCCATCCTCCGTGGACTCAAAGAAAAGTACGAACTTTTCCATGGCGTGCGTATCACTGATGATTCTATCGTCGCCGCAGTCAATCTGGCCAGCCGTTATATCACCGACCGATTCTTGCCGGACAAAGTCGTCGATCTCATCGATGAGGCGGCTTCCAGTTTGCGCATCTCACTCGAGAATATGCCTCCGGCGCTCGAAGAGACTCGCCGCAAGATCATGCGCTTCGAGATTGAGCGTGAAGCCTTGAAGAAAGAAACAACCAAGGAAGCCAAGGCTCGTATGGCCAAGATCGAGAAGGAGATTGCTGATCTCAAAGAGAGCACCTCGGAACTCGAACTCAAGTGGACCAACGAAAAAGATACTATTACCGATATCAAGAAGTTCAAGAAAGATCTCGAAGGTCTCCGCATCGAAGCTGAGATGGCAGAAGCGCGCGCTGATCTCGCCAAGGCTGCTGAGATCCGCTACGGTACCATTCCTGCGCTCGAAAAAGACCTCGATCAACGCACCAAGCGTCTCAAGAAACTCCAATCGTCTCGCCGTATCCTCAAAGAGGAGATCAACGCCGAAGATATCGCTGGCGTGGTTTCGCGTTGGACGGGTATTCCGGTTTCCCGCATGCTCGAGTCCGAAGCTGCCAAGCTCACGCGTATGGAAGATGAGCTCAAGAAGCGTATTGTCGGCCAAGATGAAGCAGTCACCAAGATTTCTGATACCATCCGTCGTTCGCGTGCCGGTATAGCCGATCCGAACCGTCCTATTGGCTCCTTTATATTCTTGGGACCCACCGGTGTAGGCAAAACCGAGCTCACCAAGGCGTTGGCCGAATTCTTGTTCAATGACGAAAAGGCACTGGTCCGTGTCGATATGTCAGAATTTATGGAGAAGCATTCCGTGTCGAAACTCATTGGCGCGCCTCCGGGATATGTTGGCTATGATGAAGCGGGAGGTCTCACCGAAACCATCCGTCATCGTCCGTATGCCGTCATTCTCTTGGATGAGATCGAGAAGGCCCATCCGGAAGTCTTCAACGTGCTCCTGCAAGTACTCGACAACGGACGTCTCACCGATTCCAAGGGTCGCATTGTCAATTTTCGTAACACCATCATTGTCATGACATCGAATATCGGAGCGCAACATATCGAGCGTATGGAGAAACTCGGTTTCGCGCGCGACAACGACAATCGTGACAAGCAAAACTACGCCGATGCCAAGGACAAGATCACCTCGTCGCTCAAGGACCATTTCCGCCCGGAATTTTTGAACCGCATCGATGACACCATCATCTTCGATATTCTCTCGGAAGAAGCGATCAAGGATATCGTCAAGATCCAGGTTGAACAGGTGATCAAGCGTCTCGTTGACAAGCAGATCAACCTGGTATTGTCTCCTGCTGTATATGAGTATCTCGCCAAGGAAGGGTATAACCCACAGTATGGTGCGCGTCCGTTGAAGCGTTTGATTCAGAACAAGATTTTGACACCTGTGGCAAATCTCCTTATTGGTCAGGAAGTGACGAAGGGAGGTACCATCGAAGTTGGTGTGAAGCCTGCAGGCAAGAATGTTGTCGCGAATGCACCCGCCGAGTTCTCATTCGAAGTCAAAAAGAAACAGAGGGGTGAGAGTTCTATCGTGAGCCGCGGGATGGTTGGGCAGAAGTAGGGCGTTAAGGGGGTCGGTAAGGGGAGCACTGGCCAAAAAGGATTAGCGCGGCGGTATGAGGTGGCGAAAAAGACGGAAAAAGATGTGTGTGACGTTGCTGGGAGAGGGCGAGGTACTCTCTCATTTGAACTCCTTTTTCAAATCGTATAATTATACGGTTTCTGTGTTCTTCAAACGTGGTTGAGCCATTCTACGGCAAAAAAATTGGAAAACCGTATGGATATACGATACTTCTGCCCCTTTTTCCGCCACGCACTCATTTACCCATTTCTTATTTGATGGGACTTGCGAGCCATGTAATACTTTATGGCGCAACATGCAAAAAATCACCACTCAACTAAAGTTCAATAACGGAGCACTTCTGGAATTTTTTGTCCTCAAAATGCTCTCAAGCCGCACTCATTCATTGAAAGAAATTTCTGCCGAACTCAAGCATATTGGATTTCCAGCTCCTTCAGGAAGTTTGTATCCACTTATGAGCACATTGCGCCGCAAAAATTTGGTCGGCACCGGGTACGAAGAGATGGATTCCGACGGGCCAGCCAAGACTTACGACCTCACCAAGGGAGGGAGTGAACGTTTACAGGAATTGAAGCGGGACTGGAAGCATCTGAACGCGACTGTAGCCAGCTTGGGAAAAAACTGTTAGAATCCCTTTGTTCTTTCGCATGTATGATACGCGCCGTTCGCATAGCGGCTATTGCAGCGGACTGTAAATCCGCGGCCCTTTGGGCATCGCTGGTTCGAGTCCAGCACGGCGCACAACGTTAAATAAAAAAAGCCGAGCTCTCCGCTCGGCTTTTTGGTTCAAATCTTCCAGTCTTCAATTTCTGAAATGATCTCTTCAACTGTATCCATCGAATAGGCGCACTTGAGATCTCCACTTCTCGCGACAATGGTTCCCGCCTCCTCGAATGTGAGCCACTCCAATTCCAACATCTCTTTGTTGTTGGTGGGACCGAATGGGTGTTCATAATGCCACCTACGGATCCGTGATTGTATGCGTGTCAGTTCAACATCGTAGTCGATCGACGCACACGTCGATGAGACGATCACATTTGTCCTCCGAAACAATACGGGTACAATTGGAACTTTTGTCTGTGCAGTGACGGTTCGACGCCGATACTGGTATGTTAGGCACGCCGCGATCGCAGCGATGATAGGCACGCATATCGCGAAGAAGATGCCATACAAAAAGGCTTGGTGATTCATGGGTTCCTTTCTCCTTGTCTGCGCCCCATCCTATATCACTTCACAATACGTTTCAACTGCCCAGGAATGTGCACAGCGATCTCGTAGGGGATAGTTGCGCATTTTGTCGCCATATTCACGATCGAATTTGCATCCTCATTGTCATCACTGATCACCACTGCAGGCATACCGATTGCGACTCCCGGTACATGAGTGACATCGATGATGGTGATATTCATGCTCACACGCCCCACGATAGGGCAGACCACTCGCTCGGAACCGACGAGCACGGAGCCAATATTCGAAAGTCGTCGGTCCAGTCCTTCATAGTAGCCGACGGGGATGGTGGCGATCGTCATTTCTTTTTCCGCCTTGAATGTGTTGCCGTATCCCACGGTTTCATCGCGCTGGATTTTTTTGATGCCCGTGATGATCGTCTCCATATTCATGACTGGTTTGATGTCGAGTGCGGGCGAAAATGAGCCGCCATCGACGAGACCATACAGACCCAATCCGAGGCGAGAGACATTGGCGTGGCTTTCTGCTACAAACCGGTGCCCATCGGTATTGCTGATGTGGATATATTCGAGTGATGCGTACTCATCACGTAGCAGGTGGACGAGTTTGTTCCAGGCGTGCATTTGTGACTCCGTGAATGAGGGATCCGGGTTATCGGCCTCGGAGAAATGGGAACAAATGCCTTTGAGGACGATGGTCGGATTGATATCGAGAATGTTGGAGATTTCCGGAAGCTCACTCGGGAGTACTCCTTGGCGGTGCATGCCGGTGTCTATCTTCAGATGAACGGAAATATATCCTGTTTTCCACCCGAATCGCGAAGGCTGAAAATTGGCGATATGTCTCAATGTATCGACGGTAGTAATCGTGAAAGAAACATTCTTCAATCGCGATCGCGCAATAGTTTCCGGTGGTGTATATCCGATAATGAGGAGCGGTGCGCGGATCTTGGCCACTCGTAGGGCCACTGCCTCAAAATATGAATCCACGATGAGGAAGGGGATACAGTCTTTTTCTGCTCCGCGATTTACGCGGCGCTCTAGGTCGATGATTCGTGCCACTTCGATGAGGCCATGTCCATAGGCGTTGCTCTTGAGTACGGGTGCTATGGTTCCTTGCGGAGCAATTTTCATGAATTCATGGAGATTGCGTATTAATCGTTCACGCGAAATATTCACCGAAATGAGCGGCTGGTAGGGGAATCGTCCGCGTGAAATACGGGTTATAAGGCTTCTCATAGCCTTATTGTACTCTTTTCTCCTGGATACGGTACCTTGAATCAGACCATGTCGGCCTTGACTTTTGATACCGCTTGTGCTATATTTAATGCCGAATTAAATAGGGGCATAACGCCTCTTTTTCGTCCTTTTACAAGCACAGAGTGTTAATTCATTCATTTCACCTGGTGTGCAATGTGTGTTTGTGAAGGCGAAAGCAGAAAGATAAGAAACCATATGAGAAAACTCATCATTCCGCTATGCGCCGCTATTATTGTGGCGTGCCTGACAGTCCCGTTCATTCTGTTGGCCAAGAAGGCCAAAGAACAACAAATTACTGCGGTGCCGGCAAACTTGCCGCCGCCGGAAGTTCCGAGCGGGTATGTGCCCGACTCGACGCAGGATGTCACCAGCTACGTGCTGGTTGAACCGGCGCGCGAAGTGCCGATTCAACAACCGAAACCGGAAACAGTGACAGTCCGGATCCGTCCTCAACTTTCATCGGTGCCTGTCTATGTGGCGCCGACGAACAACCACGCGGGGAAGTAAACACACAAACAAACAGAAGAAAACAAAACACAAGGGAAAAATGAAAAAAACCATTACGTACGCACTCCTCATGGGGCTTCTCAGCCTCCTGCTCACTATCAACACCAGTTACGCCCAGAAGGAAGGCAAGGATGTGTTGACTCTGCCGGTGGTGCCGCTCGAGGTCGTCCTCAAGGGCAGCCAGTCGTTAGGTCATCACCTCATTGTGTCGGTTGATCACATCAACGCGACGCTTTCCGGCGCCTCCGTGGTGTCTCGAATCGAGCGCTACTTCGGAGTGGAAGAGTTGAAAAGCAACGGCTACATCAATCGCGGGTCATTTACGGAACTGAGCGACGCCCTCTCTGAGGCCGCGTTCTCCGTTTCCGTGATCCCGACGCCGCAGGGCTACTATGATGTGCGCGTTGACTTGGTCTATTACAACAGTGAAAACCAAGAGGTGATGCGCGGCTCAGGCTGGCTCAACATCTAT